>JBKPFI010000411.1:0-6576 GCA_046728775.1 Actinomycetota bacterium
GAGAGCCCGTGCGAGTGCGGCGGCGTCGAGAGCCGGCCGGGCTCGACGCGCACGCGGTTCAGCCCGATGCCCTTCGCGCCGGCCGCATCGCCGAGGCGCTGCCAGGTCGCGCACATCGGCCCCTTCTCGTTGCGGCGGCCCTCGACCTCGTCCCAGTGCGCGAGCACCGGCTCAGTATCGTCGCTCGCGGATCAGCGCAGCTGCAGGAACTCGTTCGCCGCGCTGACGGAGAGGCCCGGCGTCGGGCCGCCGCCGATCACGTAGACGCTCCCGCGGTAGCCGAGCACGCCGAGGCCGTGTCTGGGCGTCGGCAGGTCGGGTAGGCGCCGCCAGCGGCTCGTGCGAACGTCGAAGGCGTAGACGGCCGGTGAAGTGCCGCGCGCCGATTCGCTCCCCGCCGACACGAGCGCGCGCCCGACCGAGGCGGAGTCGGTTCCTCCTCTCGTCTCCGGGACCGGCGGCAGCGAGACCCAGCGGCGGCGAGTCGGGAGGTAGGCCTGGAAGGTGTCGAAGTTCGTGCCCGCCTCGCGGCCGGCGACGGCGTAGACGCGGCCGCCGAGCGCGCTCACGCCGAGGTGCTCGCGCGGCTTCGGCCCCGGAATCCGCCTCCAGCGGAGCCGGATGCGGTCGAAGGCGAGCGCCTGCTGGGCGAGACCGCCTCGGGCGACGCCGCCGATCACGTAGAGCGTCCGGCCGACGATCGCCGCTCCGGCCGCTGCGCGCGGCTCAGGCAGGTCCGGCAGGCGCCGCCAGCGGCCCTGGGAGAGAACATGGACGCGAGTCGGTGCGCCGTAGCCGCCGACGACGTAGAGCCTGCGCCCGTCCGAGGCGGCCATCGAGTGGTTGACCGCCACGGGGAGGTCGGGCAGCCGGCGCCAGCGGTCGCGGGCCGGCGAGTATGCGTCGACCCGCCGCGAGCTGCGTCCGCTCGCAACGAACCCGCCGATGATCACGAGCTCACGACCGACCGTCGCGGCCGCGACCTCGCTCCGCGGGACGGGCAAGGGCGCCGCCCGCTTCCACTGGAGTGCCCGAGGCCCACCGACCCCCGCGGCACCCCCGAGGGTGAGCATTCCGGCGCCAAGCAGGGCGACGAGCCGCGCTGTCATGGGTGGAGTATGAGTTCCGTCGCCTGGGCAAGCCTTTGGGAAGTCCCCCGAGCACGGCGTAGTAGGTCATCGGTCGCGCCCCGCTTCGCCTGGAGACCGACGCCCCGCATGCAGGCCCAGCCTGCCGCAGGGTGCTCTTATCGAGCGCACGCACTCGTCGCCGCAGCCGACATGCGCGGCTGCGGCTCGGTCCGGGACATGGAGAAGGCAAACCGGCGAAGTCGTCGTGGCCGCAAAGCGGCCGGACTTTCGCCGGGGAGAGTGCGGGCGAGAGGACTCGAACCTCCAAGGGGCTTCGCCCCAACGGGACCTAAACCCGTCGCGTCTGCCAGTTCCGCCACGCCCGCGGTACTTGGAAGGATAGATCGGCCGCGGAGGCGGGCTGTGCTCGCCGCCGCGCGGAAGACACACAAATCCCCGCGAAGTCGAGGCCGTAGGCCGACTTCGCGGGGAGAGCGTCGCGTCTACCAGTTCCGCCACGCCCGCGGTTTCACGAAGGATAGAGGCGAGCAAGGCATATCCCGAGATGCGAGAACAGGACGAACGGGAGCGCGAGAGTCGCGAGTCCTCGGAGACGCGGTACGACGAAGAGGTTCGGCGCGAGTCGGAGGAGCGGTCCGAGGCCGCCGAGCGGCTCCCGGACCCGCCTCCGCCCGAAGAGGAGAACGAAGGCGACTAACTAATACGGTTGCGTTCAGTCTCAACCTCGGTCATGAACGCAACCGTCGTCGAACTTCCCACCGTCGAGTCGCTGAGCGACGAGATCCGCGGCCTGGTCTACGAGCGCCAGACTTTGCGCGCCATCGGTGCCGGCCGTGAGGAGCTCGAGCGCAACCGCACCGAGCTCGTCCGCCTGCAGCAGGAGCTCGTCAACGCCCTGATCAGGCGCCACCTCCCCACCGGCGCCGCGGCCTGAATCCGCCCAGATCCGCGCGCGCGACGGGCTATCCTGTGCGTGCTCGCGGTGGCGGTAGCTCAGTTGGTAGAGCCCCGGGTTGTGGTCCCGGTGGTCGGGGGTTCGAGTCCCCTCCGCCACCTCTGAGTTTCGCCCCGTCTGGCCCCGTAGCTCAGCGGAAGAGCGGCGGACTTCGAATCCGCGTGCGGAGGTTCGACTCCTCCCGGGGCCATTTCAACCCTTGTCGGGGAGCCAGATCCGCATGTTTACGCGGGTCAGGTGAGACGTAGAGCCGGAAATGCTCGTGCGGTGCTACTCCGGTGCTGCCTCGGGCTCCTCGCCGTGCGAAGCTGTCAGCGCCGCTCCTCGAGGATGTGCCGCGCCTCGTCGATGGCGTCCTCGATCAGGCTCGGATCCTCGAGCAGGTTCTCGACCGCCTCCCGTTCCGCGAGCAGCTCGATCGCGATGTGCCGGAGCGCAGCCTGCGGCGGGAATCGCTCGGCGAGTCCGGCCTCTTCCAGCTTGGCCGCGTAGCCGGTGTAGAGCGGATAGGCGGCTGGGTGGCCGAAAAGGTCGGGCGACGGGAAGTAGAAGGGCTCGGACTCACTCACAGCCGCCATCATCATCGCGCTTAGGACAGGCTGCGCGGCGTGGCGCTACCGTGCCGACACCATGCTCTACGAGGTACTGGTCCTCTCGAACGGTGGCGACCGGTTCACGATCGAGCGGGAGGCGCCGTTCACTAACGGTGACACCTTCGAGCAGGACTCCGAGTCCTATCGGGTACTGGCCATCGAACCCGGTCACGGCCCCTTTGCTGGTGTCGTCGAAGCGGAACGGCTAAGCAGCTCGAGATCAGGCGAGGTCGCGCCCTGAGCTGCGGGTCGGGCTAGCTGAACGCCTAGGCGACACGACCCCCGTGACCCTGTGCGAACTCGTCGCTGCGGATGTCCTTTGCCCGCCCGTATTAGATTCGGGAGTGACTGACGGATGCTGCGGCGCTGATTCGAGAGGAGGTCGGCGCAGTGATGGGGCTTTCGATCAAAAGTGGGTGCGCGCTGCTGGCGGCGGGCGCGGTAGTCGTCAGCGTCGCGCCGGCGCCAGCCGCTACGGGCGCGATCCCCGCACCATGGAGGAGCTGCAAGGTCGTCAACGAGAGATTCCCGCACGGAGTGGGTAGGCGTTTCGCGCACGATAGGACGAAGAGCGGTGACCCGGTCACAAATTTCAGGCGCAGCACGCTGATTTACCGCCGCGCGATGCGCTACAACCCGGACCTTGATCGCGACAGGGACGGCATCGCCTGCGAGAAGCACTGAGCGTCGCCAGCCGGGAACGGCGAGAGCCTCGCCCTGATCCCGAGCTGCGCGGAGTGCGAGGCCCGCTGGCTGCCGGCCGACGAGGAGCGCTGGCGTGCCTACCACACCGACGACGAGCCGCCGGAAGGTCATCCTCTACTGCCCGGACTGCGCCGAGCGCGAGTTCGGCGGGCCTTAGGCGCGTCCCTCGAATGAGTGATTTCCGCTCCTCGCTTCAACGCCTAGGGTTCGAGGGAAGGAAGGGGAGAGGGACTGCGGCAGTTGGCCAACTCGGCCACCGAGAACGAGCGCGATCACCCGAGGCAGCTAGTCCTCTGTCTCGCCTGTGGTACGCCGCTGGAAGAGGCGCTCACTCGCCTCGGCTCGCTTCGCTGTATGGAGTGTCGCTCCTCGGACAGGCGCCTTGATCCAAAGCTCGTCCGCGACTGGCAAGCCAATGGCGCACACTTCCGCTAGCGCGCGGCTAGAACGACCCCGCGAGCGCCCGCTCCCCGTCGGCTAGCGCGCCGAGCGCAGCGCAGCCACAGCAAGCGCCACTTCGCTAAGCGTTACCTCCCGTCCCACGAGGTACCACTCGAGCCACCGCACCCGACCCTCGAGAGTCGGCGCGGCTCCTTCCGGTCGATCAGGGAATCGTCAGCTCGAGCGCACGATGAGGAAGTAGCTCCCTCGCCGTCAGTAGCTCCCTCGCCGTCGCCTCGGGCGACGGGCAGGTTGGCGCGCTCGAGTGCCTGGCGGAAGATCGCGTAGGGACGGCCCTACGAAGTCGACGCTCCTCCTCCCCGGGGCCAGGACGGCACCAGCGAGTCTAGAGCGTCAGGCTTTCTGGCTGCCCGTTCTGGCGCGGGAGAGCAGCGCTGCGCTCGTGCGCCTCGAGCCACTCACGGCGCATTATTGGCGCATCGGCGGGGGCGCGCTGCGACCTGCGAGCACATCGATAAGCGCGTCGAAGGCCGCCCGTGTGTCGAGCTCCCAGCACTTCTCCTTCGTCACGTGCCGCCGAGCAGGCGCGTGACCCAGTCAGCCGGCGCGATCCCGTAGGTGGCTGCGCTGCCCATCGGGTAGAGCACGTGCCCGACCTCGCACCAGGAGCAGGGCGTGGTGACGATGCAGCGGCCGTCTTCGGTCAGTCGTGAACTTGCCATGCCGAGTTTGGCACACGTCTAGGTCGCTCTGCAGCTTGCAGAACGTTCTCTTGCTAGCGGCGAAGAGCTCGGCGTTGCTCGACGGCTAGAGCAAGATCTGGAGAGCGAGCCCCGGCGGGCAGCCGCTGCCGAGCACGTAGCGAGCCTGGCCGAGGTCTGCATCGGAGGCGGCCAACTCTGCCGCTTGGGAATCATTGAGGCCTAGATGGCGAAACTGCTCTCGGCGCCACCGGAAGACCTCGTCGTCGGCATCTACAAGCGAGAGAGCAGGTTCTGGCGGAGTGATCGACGCGCTTGTCATCTTTCACTACAACGCGCGCTCCCTCAGCAAGCGTGCCGTCTGATCAAACTCCTTACAAAAGATTCACAGTGGCGTTCCCGGGCGCCGATGCTCCGATCACAGGGAGACCTAGGGTCGACACCAGCGCACAGCACGTCGGACGGGGACGTCTTCTAGACCGGCCCGGGTTTAGGTCCACGCCTCGAGCTCGTCGCCGACTGGTCGCTCTTTCGGCCATGCCTGAAGTGTGGGCGCCGGTTCTCGGTGGCGGGGGCGGAGCAGATCTGGGGAAGCGCTGAGGGTCGCGTCTACGTCTCTCGCGGGTCGCTTTCCTCAGCCTCGTGCGCGGCCTGGCCCTCTTTCTCGACGACCAGGAAGCGTCCGGTCTGCTGGACGACGTGCTCGACGCCGGGATCCTCGTGCCCAGGCAACACGACGAAGTGGGTCGCTACGGCACGAATCGCCTCGTACTCGGCTGGTGTCGCCCTGACCTTTTCTACACAGTCCGTGTCGTCGCACTCGCAGAGGAACTCCATCCGCTCGTCGTCAGGCACAAGCGTCGCGCTTGCGTCCTCGATCCGTTCGTTGACCTCCCGGAAAAGGGCCTCGTTCCTTTCTCGAGCGTCGCGTGGCATCGCTACGAGACCTGTGGGGTTCCACGTTCGACGAGTTCCCGCTCCCCGCCCTGCTTCTCGACGACCGTGAAGCGATCGTGCTGCTCAACCACAACCTCTCCTGCGGTCAGGTCTTCGTGGCCGGAAACGACCAAGAACCTGGCCGGGTGCGCACGGACTGCCTCGTACTCGGCCGGGGTGAGCTCGACGCGCGCGAGACAGCTCTCCTCCCCGCACTCGCACAGGTAGGGCGCTTTCTCCACCCTGCCGCCGGCGGCTTTGTCGATGCTTTCGTTCCCGGCTCGGAAGATCGTTTCGTTCTTGGCCAGCCTCGCTGAGCGCTCATCCATCGTCGCGAAGAGCCTGTTCCCCCGGTCTGCTCTTTCCGAACCCGCGCTGTCGCCTTGTCCTTCGCGGCAGGGGATCGGGGCATCCCGCCTCCCCGGGCGCGCCTACCGGAAGGGGTGCCGCAGTCAGTCCCCTGCCGCGTGGATCCATATAGCGCCCGCGACGCGTCACTAAGCGTGGGCGAACACGGCGAACCAAGTGCGCGAGGCGCCGTGCCAGGTGGCCCCTAGACTCAAGGGCCATGCGAAGCGCCCTCGAGTTCCTCAAGCGGACCATCCGCGCGGTGAGGTTCGCCTCGACAGACAACCGCATCCCAAAGCCCCTGCGCTGGCTCGCCGCGCTCGGGCTGGCACCGATTCCCGGTCCACTCGACGAGGCGCTACTCCTCATCGTGGCCATCCCGCTCGCGCTGTTCTACCGGGAACCCTTGGCGGACGCATGGGCGCGCACTCGCTTCGCCCAACCCTCTTAGACTCGCCCCGTGCGAGCCGAGAGCGTTGCGCTAATCCCCAGGTGTGCCGAGTGCGGTGCTCGCTGACCTACCGGCCGACGAGGAGCGCGGGAGCGGTTACCTCACCGACGACGAGCCGCCCGAGGTGGTCTTCTATTGCCCGCGATGCAGCGAGCGCGAATTCGGAGGCGATTAAGAGGGCCGGGATTGCTCCCGGCCCTCGTGCCGTTTCCGCCTAGCCGAAGTCGCCGCTAACGGCTCCGCCGGGGAACGCAACCGTGTGGATGTTCACGTAGTAGAGCTCCGGGTTCGTGAAGATCGCAAGGATTGCCTCCCGATCTGCGGTCACGCAGTCGCTCGCGGTGAACCCTCCATCCGTCGCTTGGAACTCCGCTTCGAGGTCGATAAAGATGCC
>JBKPFI010000217.1:0-3733 GCA_046728775.1 Actinomycetota bacterium
TGTTCGCACGAGTTTGCAGGCGAAGGCGCACCTACGTGACGGCGTCGTTGCAGTCTCGCGCATGTGTCTGGCACCGGCACGGAGCAACCCCCGCGGAGGGCGGAGGTGGCCTGTGGTTTAACCAAGCTGGGTCTTGACAGCTGCTCCGTAAACGTTTACGGTCACGGCCTCCGTAAACGTTTCCGATGACGCTATGACGAACATCCATGACCTCGCAGCCCGCAGCGGCGTCTCGGTCGCGACGGTTTCCCGGGCTCTGAACGGCTCGCCGGAGGTCAGTGAAGCCACGCGCGAAAAGATTCTCGCGCTGGCCCGGGAGCTCGACTACACGCCGAGCGCCGCCGCCCGCACGCTCGTCAGCCGGCGCTCGCACGTCGTCGGCGTGATCCTCGAGACGGGCGCAGGGCACCCGCACCTGCTGCACCCCTTCTTCCAGGAGGTGCTCGTCGGCCTGCAGCACGGCGCGGGAGCGAAGGGCTACGACCTGCTGCTGTTCGCGACCGACGAGCCGGGCAACGGCTTCGGCGGGACGCACTCGTACCTGCGGCGCGCCGAGCACCACGGCGTCGACGGAGTGGTCGTGATGGGTCTCCACGGGCCGGACCCCGAGATCGAGCGGCTCACCGCCTCGCCGATCCCGTGCGTCGCCGTCGACGCGAAGCCGGGCGGCCCGCGCACCGGCTCGGTGATGTCCGAGAACGGCGACGGAGCCGCGCAGGCGGTCCGCCATCTGCACGAGCTCGGCCACACGCGGATCGCGACGATCACCGGCGCGCTCGCGACCCAGCCGGCGATCGACCGCCTCGCGGGCTACCACGAAGAATTGGCACGCCTCGGCCTCGACTCGCGCGACGAGTACGTGGTCGAAGGAGACTTCTACGACGAGAGCGGCTACCGCGCGACGCGCCGGCTGCTCGAGCTGAGCGAGCGGCCGACCGCGATCTTCGCCGCGAGCGACCAGATGGCCGCGGGCGCCCTCAGAGCGGCGCACGACCTGGGCGTGCGCGTGCCGGAGGACCTCGCCGTCGTCGGCTTCGACGACATCACGCTCGCTGGCGTGATCCAGCCGCCGCTGACCACCGTGAGGCAGGAGATGCACGCGATCGGCGAGGCGGCGGCCAACAGCCTCAGCCGGATGATCGACGACCCCGACGCAGAGCCGACGCACGAGCTCGTGCCGACGCGCCTCGTCGTACGGGCCTCGTCAGGAGCCAAGAGAGCGCCGAGGGAGCGGACGCTCGCAAGCGACAAGGAGGTGCACCAGCCGCAGAATGGCGGCTCCGAATAGCCGTCCACAACGGGGCAGTTCCGACGGATGCGCGTGACGAAAGGGAGGCGTGAGGTGAAGAACAACCGATTTACGAAGGGCCCACGGCGCCGCCTGAGGACGCTCGCGGCACTACTCGTTGTGGGCGGGATCTGCGTGGCCGGCGTCGTCGCCGGCACTGCCTCGGGAAGCGGCCGGGACACGGTGACCCTGCGGGTCAGCCTGTTCGGCGACTTCGGGTACCACGACCTCTACAAGAAGTACGAGGCCTCGCACCCGAACATCGACATCAAGGAAGACATCCAGAGCTACGCGGACCACCACGCGGCTCTGGCGAAGAACCTCGCGGTCGGCTCCGGGGCCGACGACATCGAGGCGATCGAGGTCGGCTTCATCGCGCAGTTCAAGTCGCAGCCCCGACTCTTCGTCGACCTGAACAAGCGTGGTGCCGGCAAGCTCAAGAACCGCTGGCTGGCCTGGAAGTGGAAGCAGTCCGTGGCGCCGAACGGCGCGCAGATCGGCCTCGGCACGGACGTCGGCAGCCTCGCGATCTGCTACCGGCGCGACCTGTTCAAGAAGGCCGGCCTGCCGACGAACCGCAATGCCGTCTCGAAGCTGTGGCCGACATGGCAGGCGTTCAACCAGGTCGGGAAGCGGTTCCAGGCCCACGCGCCGAAGGGCGTCTCGTTCTTCGACTCCGGCAGCAACGTCTTCAACGCGATGATCGGCCAGCTCAACCCGGCCTACTACAACTCGAAGGGCAAGGTCATCGTCGGCTCGAACCCGAAGGTCAAGAGCGCCTGGACGCTGACGATGAAGGCGATCAAGGCCCGTCAGAGCGCAGGTTTTGCCGCCTTCAGCAACGACTGGAACACGGGCTACAAGAAGGGCAAGTTCGCGACGGTCACCTGCCCCGCGTGGATGATGGGCTACATCCAGGGCCAGGCGCCGAAGACGAAGGGCAAGTGGGACATCGCCGCGGTTCCGGGCGGCGGCGGCAACTGGGGCGGCTCGTTCCTCGCCATCCCGAAGCAGTCGTCGCACTCCAAGGAGGCGTACGACCTGATCAAGTACCTGACCTCGCCCGCGGCGGAGGCCTACGTCTTCAAGCAGACCGGCAACCTGCCGAGCCAGCCCGCCCTCCTGAAGAGCAAGGCGGTGCAGGCCTTCAAGAACCCGTTCTTCAGCAACGCCCCGGTCGGGAAGATCTTCGCGACCTCGGCGCTGAGTCTGAAGCCGCAGGTCCTCGGGCCGCACCAGGGCGACATCCAGACGGCGGTCAGCAACGCGATCCAGCGCGTCGAGCAGCACAAGCAGACCCCTGAGAAGTCCTGGAAGCAGTTCCTGAAGGACGTCAAGAACGTGGCTTGACCCCGTTGCCCCGGGCGGTGAGCGTCCGGCCGAAGCACTCCCTCAGCTTCGGCCGGACGCCACACCGACTAGCGCTGGAGGAGGTGTTGGGAGCGGCGTGAGCGAAAGGTCGGCAGTGCAGTCGGTACCGGCAAAGGCGGTCCGCCGGCGGAGCGGCGTGCGCGGGCGCCTGCACCGGATCGACTCGAAGCTCTCGCCGTACCTCTACATCTCGCCCTTCTTCGTCCTCTTCCTCATCTTCGGGCTCTTCCCGCTCGGCTACACGGCGTGGGTCTCGCTGACCGACCGGACGCTCCTCGACCCGAACCCCCACTACATCGGGCTGCAGAACTACAGCGAGCTGATCCACGACTCGTACTTCTGGAACGCCGTCGAGAACACGCTCGGGATCTGGGTCATCTCGACGGTGCCGCAGCTGCTGATCGCCCTCGGGCTCGCGCACCTGCTGAACACGAAGCTGCGGGCGCGGACCTTCTTCCGCATGAGCGTCGTCCTACCGCAGGTCACGTCGCTCGTCGCCGTCGCCCTGATCTTCACGCAGCTCTTCTCGCGCGACTACGGGCTCGTCAACTACGTCCTGCACTTCTTCGGCGTCCACAACATCAACTGGGAGGCCGGGCGGCTCTCGTCCTGGATCGCGCTCTCGGTGATGGTCACCTGGCGCTGGGCCGGCTACAACGCGCTGATCTATCTCGCCGCCATGCAGGGGATCCCCGACGAGCTCTACGAGGCGGCGGCGATCGACGGGGCGAAGGCGTGGAAGCAGTTCATCCACGTCACGATCCCGATGCTGCGCCCGACGATCATCTTCACGGTCATCGTCTCGACGATCGGCGGCCTGCAGCTCTTCACGGAGCCGTACCTGTTCGAGCCGCTCAAGCAGGGGGCGACCGGCGGCTCGGCGCGCCAGTACCAGACGGTCGTCATGTACCTCTACGAGAAGGCCTTCGCGGGAACGCAGTTCCAGTTCGGCTACGCGGCGGCGATCGGCTGGGGTCTCTTCCTGCTGATCGCGGTCATCTCGCTGATCAACTTCCTCATCGTGCGCCGCATCAGGACGGCGGAGTCCTGATGTCGAGCGTCGCGTACCGGGAG
>JBKPFI010000293.1:0-2641 GCA_046728775.1 Actinomycetota bacterium
ACACCGCACTAATGTCGTCGGCAGCGTCAGATGTGTATAAGAGACAGCAGGAGATCCGCGAGGCGCTCGAGGAGGACATCCAGGAGGAGCTCGGGCACGCGCAGCTGTTCGCGAACAGAATCAAGGAGCTGCACGGCATCGTGCCCGGCTCAGAGGACTTCAGCGCCGAGCAGACCTACCTCCAGCCGCCGGACGAGCAGACCGACATCGTCCACGTGATCAAGGGCGTGATCGAGGCCGAGACCGGCGCGATCGAGCACTACAACCACATCATCGAGGTCACCGACGGCGTCGACTGGGCGACGCAGGACATGGCGATCCAGATCCTGCGCGACGAGGAGGGCCACCGCCGGCTGTTCGAGGGCTTCCTGCGGGAGTACGAGGCCGGGCAGCGCGCCTAGCTCACGAAGCGCCGATCGTCGCCCGCACTCGGCCGACGAGGGCGGACGCCTTCGGCACGGCCTGCTCGTCCTCTTCGAGGATCGCGCGGATGGCCTCGTCGCACCAGCGCTTCCTCTCTTCGTCCGAGGCATCGACGAGCAGGATGCCGATCAGGCGCTCGGCCCCGTCGAGGCGGCCCCAGAGGTAGTCCTGCTCGCGCCCGTGACGGCTGAGGAAGGCGCCGAAGTGGCCCCTCTCGGCGCCGACGAGCTTCTTGTTCTTCGCGTCGCCGTCGACCGGGATCCGGTGCGTGTCGCGCGGGCTGAGGCGCACGATCTCGACGTGGTCGCGCTCGCCGACGTCGCTGAGCGCCTGGATCGGGTACAGCAGCACGTCCCAGAACGGGAAGCCGAGGTAGCGCACGAGCAGGTCCCAGCGATGCCTGTCGCTCCAGCCATCGGTCAGCTGGAGCAAGCCCGTGTAGAGGTCGGCCGTGAAGCCCGAGAGCCGCTGCTTGAGGTACTCGTGGAGCGCGGCGGCTAGGGCGTCGAACTCCGTGCGGTGCCCGTCGACGTATGCCTTCGTGTCGAAGCCCTGCTCCTGCATGAACTTCCGCATTGCCTCGACCGCGAAGCAGGCGTAGTAGCGGCTGCGCAGGGTGTCGTCGAAGCCCTCCCCGGCGCTTGCATCCCGCAGCGTGCCGACCGCTTCCCAGAGCCGCCCCTTGGCCTCGTCGATCTGCGCCCGCTCCGGAAAGTCCTCCGTGCCGGCCTTCGTGTAGAGGTGGCTGAGGCCGTCGATCACGAAGCGCAGGCGCCGCTCGGAGTAGCCGAGGTCGAAGCTGAGCAGGAAGTCGAGCTGGGCCTGCGTCGGCTCGATCTGCTGCTCGAAGAGCTTGTGAGAATCCGCCCAGCGCCTGAGCGCGCTCCGGGCGAGCAGGGCGTGCGTCGAGTCCGGAGGGAGGTCGCACACGAGGCACGCCGTCTCGGCATAGCGGTTGACGACGCCGCTGATTTTGAGCCTGACATACGTCGCGTAGCTGAAGCCGGCGTTGCGCCGTGCGTCGTCGGCGGTCTCCTTCCTGATCCGGGCCAGCTTCGGGTCGTCCGGGTCCTTCGGCACCGACTCCAACGGCCCGGCGATGTCGCGGACGCGCGCGTCCACCGTGTCCCAGCTCGTCTCGATGATGTCGCGGATCCGCCGGACGCGCTCGTTCAGCGCGCCCACCTCGACGAGGTCGTCGAGGATCGGCTCGGAGCGGGGGAGCCCGGTCAGCCCGCCGAGGGCCGCGGCGAGCGTCGACGGGGCCTTGCGGTGCGTGGGACTCAGGCCGACGCCTGGGTCGGGCTCGAGGTAGAGCAGTCGGCGGACGACCTGAACGTCGGCTGGCCGTTCGCGGATGGCGTCGATCGCGGGACCGAAGGGCTTGTTGTCGAGCACACCGCCGTCGACGAACCACGTCCAGGCTGCCGGAAACTTCGCCAGCTCGTAGAGGCGGAAGAAGCGCCTGTCCAGGTCCTCCCAGTCGACGGGCCGCTCCTCGCCGAGCCAGCCGCGCATCGCCTCGAAGCTCACCGGTGGGAAGACGCCCGGGATGCATGAGGTCGTCCGCGCCGCAAAGGTGAGCGCGCCGTTCGAGCTGCGGTCGAAGTCGTCTCGCCCGTCGTCGCCGCCGAAGCGGAAGTCGAGCACGTGGCGGTGGCGGCGGTCCTGGATCGGGTTCGGGTCGGCGTAGGGGACCTGCCGGCCGTAGCCGTAGAAATCCGTCGCCGTGACGAACAGCTCCAGCTTGTGGCGCTCCGGCATCAGCGTCTCGATCCCGGCCGGCGTCGAGCCCTTGTCGTCCATGGCGTGGAAGGCGTCGTAGATCCACTGCGCCATCAGGTCGCCGCGCAGCGGCGCGTGCTTCAGCCCGCGCAGCGCGACCCAGGCGGCCTTGAGCGGGCGCCAGGGCAGCCAGCGCGGCGCGGCGAGCAGGCCGTCGATGTCCCCGCGGGTGAACCAGAGGTCGCGGAAGTCGTCCAGCGAGCGGTTGTGCGCCAGCGCCTTGGCGAGGCAGACGCCGTTGATCCCGCCGGCCGAGGTGCCCGCGATCACGTCGACCACGACGCGGGTGCGCAGCTGCTCGGGGCTCTGCTGCGCGAGCTCGTCGAGCAGGCGGCCGTAGACGCGCTCGCTCGGCGAGCCCTCGTCGCTTGCGGCCTCCAGCAGCGCCGAGCCCTTGACGAGGCGGTGCAGCTCCTTCGTCACCCCGTGCATG
>JBKPFI010000125.1:0-2526 GCA_046728775.1 Actinomycetota bacterium
TTCCGCACGAAGGCGCAGTCGGAGGGCAAGAGCTTCCCGGAGGAGGGAACGGCGGCGTTCGAGCAGACGCGCAACCAGCTGCTCGGGCTGCTCGTCTACCGCACCGAGCTCAGGCAGGCCGCGCACAGGCTCGGCGTCGAAGTCGGGCCCGACGAGATCGGCAAGCGCCTGGCGGCGACCGGCGCCGGCCAGGAGGAGGGCTCGAAGCCGGACGAGTTCGCCCGGGATGCAGTCGAGGTGCAGCTTCTGACCGAGCGCATCTCCGCCAAAGTCACCCGCGGGGTCACGGGAGCGACACCCGCCGAGACGGCCGCCCGCAAGAACCAGAAGCTGAGGACGTTCCTCGCCCAGTTGCAGCGCGAGACGAAGGTCAGCTACGAGCCCGGCTACGCGCCGGGCTCGTAGCCGTTATGGGAAGTCAGTCAGGCGTCGCGTAGCCGCGCATGCCGTTAATCAGTAGTTCGTAGAACCGGTCAGCGAGCTCGTCCGTGTCCCGCCCGGGCTGGAGCCAGGTGTAGGCCCAGTTCGCCGCCGACAGCGCGAGCAGCGCCGCGGTCGCGTCGTCGAGGTCGCTCCGCAGCTCGCCGAGCTCCCGTCCCTCGCGGAAGAGCGCCCGGATCCGCTCCTCGTAGCGGCGCCGCTCGCCCACGATCTCCTCGCGCCGCTCGCCCTCGAGGTAGCGCCACTCCTGCACGAAGACCGTCGCCACGTCGAGCTGGTCGGCGACGACGCGGAGGTGCGAGCGCAGCGCGAGCCGGATCTTCTCGACCGGCCGCAGGTCGTCCGGAATCGCGTCGAGGCCGGCATGGAAGGCGCGCGCACCCTCGGCCATCGTCTCGTAGAGCAGGTCCTGCTTCGAGTCGATGTGCGCGTAGAGCGAGCCCTTCTGCACCCCCAGCGCCTCGGCGATCTCGCCGATCGAGGTTCCGTGGTAGCCCTTCTCCGCGAAGAGCCTCGCGGCCTGGCGCGTCAGCTGGTCGCGACGGGCGCTCATCTGCTGCGATAGACCTCAGCGGCCGCACGGTGGAAGCCCCCCGGCAGCCCCGCTGCGTCGAAGGTGCTCGCGATCTCCTCCATCTCGCCGACCCAGCGCCAGCCCTTCGCCTCGGCCGAGCGCGCGGCGCGCTCGTGGCGCTCGCGCAGGTCGGGCTGGGAAAGGTCCCACTCCTCGAGCAGCGCCTCCTCGACGCCCTCGCTCCGCGCGAGCTCCCGGATCGCGAGCAGCATCGCCGCCGTCCCCTTCGTCCAGGCCGCGTACGCCATCTTGAGCGCCGACGCGTTGGTTGCGAAGCGGGCGTCGACGACCGAACCGGCGAAGAGGCCGGCGACCGCCTCGGCTGCCGAGCCCGTCAGATAGAGGCGCGTCGTGCCGGCCCGGCGCGGCGGCGAGCCGACGATGCCGCCGTCCACATACTCCCCACCCGCGGCGCCGACGACCTCGGCGGCGGCGCGGCTGGTGGCAGGCGAGACGGCGTTCGCGTCGACGTAGATGCCCTCGAACCGCCCGAGCGACCGCGCAACCTCGAGCGCCGCGTGCGGCGGGCAGATGGAGAAGACGATGTCGCTCCTCGCGACCTCGGCCGCGGAGCCGACGTCCTCGAGGCCGGCGGCCCCGGCGCGCTCTCGGGTCGCTGCGCTTCGCCCCTCCGAGGCCCAGACCACGCGCTCGCCGCGCTCGCGCAGCACCGCGCCGACCGCGGCTCCCATCTCGCCGGGGTGAAGCAGCCCGACAGCCACTACACTGTCAGCCTAACGATCGTTCGGTTGGGAGGCGATGCCCGGTGACGGAGCGCGAGCAGGACTTCCTCGAGTACGTGCAGGGCGGCGGCCAGGTCGAGGCCGGCGACTGGCTGCCCGACGAGTACCGCGCGCGCCTGCGGAAGTTCATCGAGATGCACGCCAACTCGGAGCTGATGGGCGTCCTGCCCGAGCGCGAATGGATCCTGCGCGCGCCCACGCTCCAGCGGAAGCTGGCGCTGACGGCGAAGGTGCAGGACGAGGTCGGCCACGCGCAGCTGATCTACCGCGTCGTCGAGGACCTCGGCAAACCGCGTGAGCAGTGCCTCGAGGACCTCATCTCGGGCAAGTCGAAGTTCCACAACGTCTTTCACTACCCGACGAAGACCTGGGGCGACGTCGGTGTCATCGCCTGGCTGGTCGACGCGGCCGCGATCATCAGCCAGAAGGCGCTGCTCAAGTGCTCGTACGCGCCGTACGCGCGGATCATGAAGAAGATCTGCTGGGAGGAGTCGTTCCACATCCTCCACGGCCGCGATGTCGTGCTGACGCTGATGAACGGCACCGCCGACCAGCGCGAGCTGCTGCAGGAGGCGCTCAACCGCTGGTGGGGCCCGTTGATGCAGTTCCACGGCAATCCGACCCCGCCGGAGGACGACCCGATGTACGTCTGGCGGATCAAGAGCCAGGGCAACGACGAGGCCAGGCAGCAGTTCCTCGACGGCTACGTGCCGCAGATCTGGGAGCTCGGGCTGACCGTGCCCGACCCGGAGCTGCGCAAGGACGAGG
>JBKPFI010000114.1:0-13702 GCA_046728775.1 Actinomycetota bacterium
CAGGCCGACGTGAGCAGCCTTCCGCGCGCGTTCCGCGGGAGGTTCGACGTCGTCTACAGCTCGCTCGCGCACCATCACTACCCCGACCCGCAGGCGGCTGCGCAGAGCGTCCTGCGCTGCCTGCGACCTGCCGGCGTCTACTGCGTGATCGACCCGGGCCCGGCCTGGTTCAACGCGCTCAGCGCGCCGCTCGGCCGGCTCGCCGATCCAGGGTGGATCGGCTGGAAGACGCCCGAGGAGTTCCGCGCGCTCCTGGCGGAGGCCGGCTTCGCGCGCACCTGCTGGATCCCGCTCCTCCCCGGCTTCGGGCTGGCGATTGGCCAGAAGGCCTAGTCCGGCGGGATGTTCTGGTTCAGCCGGAAGACGTTGTCCGGGTCGTACTTCCGCTTCAGCGCCTTGAGGCGCTCGTACTTCGCCTCGCCGTAGGCGGCGCGAATGCGCTCCTCGCCTTCCTCGCCGAGGAAGTTGACGTAGACGCTCGTGTGCCACGGCTCGAGCGCCGTCCAGAACGAGCGCACCCACTCGCGCTCGTGGACGAAGCCATCGGCGGTCGCCGTCGAGGCGCCGATGTTGTACGTGAACGCCGCCTTGCGTCCACCGAAGGCGGTCTCGTCCTCGCCGACACGGGCGACCGCGCCACCCATCTGCCAGATCGGGAACGAGGTCAGCGGCGACTTGATCCGCAGCGAGTGCTCGGCGGTGATGTCGATGACCTCGTCCGTCAGGCCTTCGACGTCACAGGAGCGGAAGTAGTACCAGCGGCCGGGCACGAAGGCGGGGTCGAACATCGCCTGGTGGGTGAGAAACGGCTTCGGCAGGCAGACGTCGGCGACGGAGTTGCCGAACTCGCGCAGCGGGCGGATGACCCGTTCGCCCTCCTCGGGGTCGCCGGCCCAGCAGCTGACGACCATCACCACCGGCTTCCCGTGCAGCTCGTCGGGGACGAATGGGAGCGGCGGCGCTTTCCGGTGCACGATGATCGTCATCAGCTCGTCGGGCGCATCCGCGATCCAGTCCCGGTAGAAGCGCAGCACCTCGGGCGAGTCCTCCATCGGCCAGAAGATCGGACCCGCGAGAACCGTCGGCCCGACGGCCACGAGCTCGAACTCGAACTCGGTGACGATGCCGAAGTTGCCGCCGCCGCCGCGGACGCCCCAGAACAGGTCCTCGTTCTCCTCTGCGCTCGCCTTCACGAGCTCGCCGTCGGCGGTGACGAGGTCGACGCGGCGGAGGTTGTCGATCGACAGCCCGTGCGTGCGCATCAACCAGCCGATGCCGCCGCCGAGTGTCAGCCCCGCGACGCCGGTGTGGGTCACGATCCCGGACGGCGCGGCGAGCCCGAACGGCTGCGTCTCGCGGTCCAGCTCACCGAGGAGGACGCCTGCCTGCACCCGGGCGGTGCGCTCGTCGGGATCGACGCGGACGCCCTTCATCGCCCCGAGGTCGATCACGAAGGCGTCGTCGGCGACCGAGTGGCCGGGGAAGCTGTGCCCGCCGCTCCGCACGGCCACGGGAAGGCCGTTTCTCCGCGCGAGCTTCACGGCGGCGATCACGTCGGCCACGCCGGCGCAGCGGGCGATCAGGGCCGGGCGGCGGTCGATCGACCCGTTCCAGAGCTTGCGCTGCTCGTCGTAGCCGGCGTCGTCCCTGCCCACGAGCTCGCCGCGGAAGCCGCCCTGGAGCTCGGCGAGGGCGCGTTCGTCGAGTGTCAATCCTTCGGCGATCGTGGTCATAGGGCGCGCAGTCTCCCATCCTGGACGGGCGGCGTGCCTGGCGTCTTCCCGGCGGCCATGCGAACATATGTTCGTAGTGGCAGAGGCGACGATCCTGCACGCCGACGTGGACGCGTTCTTCGCGGCTGTCGAGCAGCGGGACGATCCTCGGCTCCGCGGACGGCCCGTCATCGTCGGCGCGTGGGTGGTGCTTGCGGCGAGCTACGAGGCGAAGGCGAACGGCGTCCGCACCGCGATGGGCGTGGCCCGAGCGCGGCGGCTGTGCCCGAGCGCGATCGTCGTCGAGCCGCGGATGTCGGCGTATGCCGAGGCGAGCAAGGCGCTCTACCGGGTGTTCGACGACACGAGCCCGCGCGTCGAAGGGCTCTCGATCGACGAGGCGTTCCTCGACGTCCGCGGGGTGCGGCGGCTCTTGGGGAGCCCAACGCAGGTCGCGGCCCGCTTGCGGCACGAGGTCCGGGAGCGCGTTGGGCTGCCGATCACCGTGGGCGTCGCGCGGACGAAGTTCCTCGCGAAGGTCGCAAGCGGGGTGGCGAAGCCCGACGGCCTGCTCGTGGTGCCGCCCGAGCAGGAGCTCGCCTTCCTGCACCCGCTGCCGGTCGAGAGGCTCTGGGGCGTCGGCCGGGTCACGGCGGCGAAGCTCCACGAGCTCGGGCTCACCACCGTCGGCCAGGTCGCCGAGCTCGAGGAGCTGACGCTCGAGGCACTGCTCGGGCGGGCCTCGGGACGGCAGCTACACGCGCTCGCGCACAACCGGGATCCGCGGCCGGTGCAGCCGCGCCGCCGTCGGCGCTCGGTCGGGGCGCAGCGTGCGCTCGGCCGTTCGCCGAAGACGCTGGACGACGTCGACGTGGCGCTCGTCGGGCTGGTCGACCGCGTCACGCGGAGGATGCGCGCCGCCGGGCGGGCCGGGAGAACGGTTGTGCTGCGGCTCCGCTTCGACGACTTCTCGCGCGCGACGCGCTCGCACACGCTGCCCTATGCGACC
This sequence comes from Actinomycetota bacterium, assembly GCA_046728775.1. GTDB lineage: Bacteria > Actinomycetota > Thermoleophilia > Gaiellales > Gaiellaceae > AC-32. Next base: position 2,722 of record JBKPFI010000114.1, read on the forward strand.
GCCGGCAGCCAGGTGGTGCTGACAACCGCGAGGGGCCTGCTCACGACCGCGGCGCCGCTGATCGCACGCCAGGGCATCACGCTGGTCGGGATTGCGGTCAGCAACCTCGACGACCGCGGCGCGATCCAGCTCGCCCTGCCGCTCGAGCGCCACAGCAGCGAGGCGCTGGACGCGGCGGTCGACGAAGTGCGGCAGCGCTTCGGCTCCTCGGCGGTGACCCGCGCAGTCCTGCTCGAGCGCGGCCAGGGCCCGACGCCGCCGCTGCTCCCGGATTGACGCGCCTTGCAATACGAACATATGTTCGCTTTCATCTGAAGAGTGCAGCTTGCGCTCGACGCCCTCGACCGGCTGGTGGACACGCTCGAGGAGCGTGGGCCGCTCTCGGCGTCCGAGGCGGCGCGCTCGCTCTTCGCGACCTCGTCGATCTCCGACGGCCTGGCGGGATCGCTGCTGGCGGACGTCACCGCCGGCGACAGCCGGGTCGTCTTCGCCGGCACGACCGTGTCGCTCGCGTGCGAGCGGGCCGACCCGTTGCTGGACGAGGCTGAGTTCGTTGTCTTCGACCTGGAGACGACCGGGCTCTCCGCGGAGCGGAACCGCATCTGCGAGGTCGGCGCCGTGCGCGTGCGGGGCCTCGAGCTCGTCGACTCGTTCCAATCGCTCGTCAATCCGGGCGTCGCGCTTCCCGAGCCGGTCGCCCGCCTGACCGGCTTGCGCGAGCAGGAGCTGCGCCGCGCGCCGTCGGTCGCGCGCGTCGTCGAACGTTTCCTCGCCTTCGCGGGTGACGAGCTGCTGGTCGCGCACAATGCCCGCTTCGACCAGCGCTTTCTCGACCGTCAGCTGGTCGTCCTCCACGGCCGGCGCTTGTCGGAGGCCCCGCTCTGCACGGCCGCCCTCGCGCGCCGCCTGCTCGAGGGCCGGCTGCGCCGGGTCGGTCTCGCCTCGCTCGCTCACTTCTTCGGCGTTCCGACGAGGCCGTGTCACCGCGCGCTTCCAGACGCGGAGGCGACCGCGCAGGTGCTCGTGCACCTGATCGGGCTGGCCCAGGAGCTCGGGGCGCGGCGGCTCTCGGAGCTGCGCGCGCTCGCGGCTCCGCGGCGGCGGCGCGTCTACGACAAGCGTTCCCTCGCGCGCGGCGCGCCGAGCCGGGCCGGCGTCTACCTCTTCCACGACCGGCACGGGCAGGTGCTCTACGTCGGCCGCGCACGCGACCTGCGCGCCCGGCTGCGCTCGTACTTCCGCAGCGAGCGCCAGCGGCCGTCGGTCGAGGCGGCCCTGCTCGCGCTGGACCGGGTCGAGTGGCGGGTGCTGGGCTCCGAGCTCGAAGCGGCGCTCGAGGAGCTGCGCCTCATCCGCGAGCTCCAGCCGCCCGCCAACTCGTGCAGCCGCAGGAAAGAGCACGGCGTCTACCTGAAGCGCCGTGGCGACGACTTCGTCGTGACCAAGACCGCGACCGGGCTCGGGCCGATCACGAGCCGCCGGAGGGCCTCGCTGGCGGCTCGCGCCCTCACCTCGTGCACGGCGGATGAGCTCGACGGGCTGCTTCGAGGCGGACCGCTGCCGCGGCTTCGCGGGCGGCTCTCGCACCTGGCCGAAAGCCTCCGCTACGAGGAGGCGGCGCGGTTGCGGGACCGGATCGAGGCCCTCGAGCACGTCGTCGCGCGGCTGAGCCGGCTGGAGCGGCTGCGCGGGCTCGAAGCTTGCCTGGTCGCCCCCGCCGCCGAGGCCGGCTGGCAGAAGGCGTTCTTCGTCTGCGGCGGCCGGGTGTGCGCTGTTCGCTCGCTGCCGCCCGGGCCGGGCGCGAGGCTCGAGATCGAGGCCGGCCTGGTGCACTGCCGAGCCGCCGGGGAGCCGTCGCGAGATCCGCTGTCTCCCGAGCAGGCAGAAGATCTCCTGCTCCTCGACGGCTTCATTCGCAGGCCGCCACCCGAGCTTGTCGTCCTTCCGCTCGACGCCGAGCGGATCAGCGCGCGCGTTGCCAGCCCGGCGCGCCTTCCGTGATGCCGTAGGTGTTCGTCAGCTGCACGATCCCGCGGCCGTTCGCGTGCATCTTGTACAGCTCCTGGTTCCCGTTGCGGAGGTGGACGAAGGCGAGCCAGCGGCCGTCCGGGGAGAACGCGGGGTCGCCCCCGACGGCAGTGAGCCGGCGCAGGCCGTGGCCGTCCGGCCGAATCGTCCAGATGCCGAGTCCGCGCCATGACGGTCCGCGCAGGTTGCGGGCGAGTGCGATCAGCCGGCCGTTGGGCGACCAGGCCGGCCCCGTCTCGATCGTCTCGGTGCGGCGCAGGAGGGTGCGGATGTGCGTCCCGTTCGGCCGCATCACGGAGATCTTCTCGGCGGCCATCGCGCAATGGAAGGCGATCAGGGTCCCGCGCGGCGACCACGCGGGCGAGTCGCAGTTGCCCAGGGCATTCGTCAGCCGGCGCTGGCCGCCGCCGTCGGCGCGCATCCGGTAGATCTGGGAGAGGCCTGTGCGGATGCTCGTGAACGCCAGCCAGCGGCCGCCGGGCGACCAGCTCGGCCCGTAGTCCGGGAGGTGGTTGTTCGTCAGGCGTCTGACGCCGCCGCCGTTCGCGTTCATGACGAAGATCTCGGGGTCGCTGTCACCGGCCTGGAGCGCGGAGAAGGCCATCTTCGCTCCGCTCGGCGACCAGGCGAAGCTACGGATGTCGGTGTAGCCGGCGGGCGTGAGGTCCACGGAGCCGCTCCCGTCCGGATTGACGGCGAAGAGGTGGCCGTACGGAGGATTGTTGCCGCCGAGCGGCCGCAGGTAGCCGATCCGGCCGTTGGCGAGGTCGTGGGCGGAGGCACCCCCGCCGAGCAGTAGCAGCGCCGCGGTCGCCGGGCAGGCTCCGAGCCAGGGCCTCACAGCTGGGCAGGTACCGCCGGCGGCCGGTCCTGACACATTTCCCGTCCGTGGCGATCCTCGGCGTCGACGTCGGCGGCACCTTCACCGATGCGGTCCTGCTCGACGACGGGGAACTGCGGACGGCGAAGGTGCCGACGGCACGGCGGCAAGAGGAGTCGGTGCTGGAGGCAGCGGCTGCCGTCGGCGCCGCAGGTGTCGAGCGGTTCACCCACGGGACGACGGTGGCGACCAACGTGCTCCTCGAGCGCAAGGGTGCGCGCACGGCGTTCGTCGCGACCGAGGGCTTCCAGCACCTGCTCCACCTGCGGCGGCAGAACCGTGCGCACCTCTACCGGCTTTGCGCCGCGCACCCGGAGCCGCTGGTTCCGCTCGAGCGGTGCCATGGGGTGCGCGGGCGGATGGGGCCCGACGGCGTGCTGGAGCCGCTCGAGCTCGAGTCGCTGCCCGAGCTCGCCGACGACGTCGAGGCGGTCGCCGTCTGCCTGCTGTTCTCGTTCCGCGACGCGAGCCACGAGCAAGCGGTGGCGGCGGAGCTGCGCCGGCGTCTGCCCCGCGCGCGGGTGATCGCGTCGCACGAGGTCTCGCCGGAGCTGCGCGAGTACGAACGCGCCTCGACGACTGCGATCGACGCCTACCTCGGGCCCGTGGTGTCGAACTACCTCGAGGCGCTGGGCGGGTCGGCCGCGGAGGTGGGCTTGCCGGAGCCGCTCGTGATGCGCTCGTCGGGCGGGCTGGCGACCCTCGCGGAAGCTTCGGCGCACCCGGCCGTCGCGCTCGTTTCGGGACCGGCTGCGGGCGTGGTCGGCGCGGCCCGGATCGCGCGGCTCGCCGGCGTCGAGAACGCGATCTCGCTCGACATGGGCGGCACGTCGACCGATGTCTGCCTGATCGAAGGCGGCGAGGCGGGGAAAAGCTCCGAGCGCGAGGTCGGCGGCCTGCCGCTGCGGCTGCCGATGGTCGATCTCCAGACGGTGGGCGCAGGCGGCGGCTCGATCGTCTGGCGCGACGCGGGCGGCGCTCTGCGTGTCGGGCCGGAGAGCGCGGGCGCCGAGCCGGGCCCGGCCTGTTACGGGCGCGGCGGGACGCGGCCGACCGTTACCGACGCCAACCTGCTGCTCGGCCGGCTGCCGCAGCGCCTCGCGGGCGGGCTCGAGCTCGACCGCGACGCTGCCGAGCGCGCGTTCGACGGGGTCGATCCGGCGGAGGCGGTCGAGGTGGTGAACGCCGAGATGCTGCGGGCGCTGCGGCTCGTCTCCGTCGAGCGCGGGCACGACCCGCGCGAGTTCGCGCTGGTCGCCTTCGGCGGCGCCGGGCCGCTGCATGCATGCGCGCTCGCGGAGGAGCTCGGAGTCGAGACGGTTCTCGTGCCCGATTCCGCCGGGGTGCTGTCGGCGCTCGGCCTGGCAGCGGCCGACGAGCGCCGCGACTCGGTGCGCTCGTACGTCTGCCCGCTCGAGGACGCCGGCGAGCTGCCGGCGGTGGGCGAGGCCGACCTGCGTTACCGCGGGCAGTCGTTCGAGCTGACGGTGCCGCTGCGGCTGGATCTCGCGGAGGCCTTTCACCGGGCGCACGAAGCGCGCTACGGCTACGCCGACCGCAGTCGCCCGCTCGAGCTGGTGGCCGTCCGAACGGCGGAGGTACGACCAGGCCCGTGGCTCGAGCCGCCGCCGGCGGAGCCCCTGGAGGCGCGGGGCCCAAGCGTGCTCGAGCTCGCCGGCGCCACCTGCTTCGTTCCCCCCGGGTGGGTGGGGGATAGGGATGGGACCAGTAGCACGCTGCGGCTCACGAAAGTGTCACCAGACCATGCCGACAGTGTGAAATGAGGATCGAGCTCCAGGTCAGCGGCGCCGCCCTGCGCTCGATCGCGGACGAGATGGGCGCGGTGCTCGTTCGCTCCGCGTTCTCGGCCAACATCAAGGAGCGGCGCGACTGCTCGACCGCCCTGTTCGACGTCCGCGGGCGGATGATCGCCCAGGCCGAGCACATTCCCGTCCACCTCGGCGCGATGCCCGACGCGGTCGCGGCAGTCCGCGCGCACGACCCGGGGCCCGACGACGTCTGGATCCTGAACGACCCGTTCGCCGGCGGGACGCACCTCCCGGACATCACGCTGGTGACGCGCACCCGGGTCGGCTTCGCCGTCACACGCGCCCATCACGCGGACGTCGGCGCCTCCGAGCCCGGCAGCCTTCCCGCCGAGTCGCTCCGGCTCGACGAGGAGGGCGTCGTGATCCCGCCGACGCCGCTCGAAGACGCGGTGCTCGAGCAGCTCGTCTCGCAGATGCGGAACCCCGACGAGCGCCGCGGAGACGTGCGTGCCCAGCTCGCGGCGCACGGGCTCGCGGCGCGGCGCCTGGACGAGCTCTGCCGGCGGCGCGGGCAGTCGCAGGTCGAGGCAGCGATGGACGAGCTGCACGACTACTCCGAGCGCGTCGTGCGCGCGGCCATCGGACGGCTCCCGGACGGCCGCTTCGAGGCCGAGGACGTGCTCGAGCCGGCCGGCGGCGGCGAGCTGCCGATCCGCACGGCCGTCACCGTCGCCGGTGAGGCGCTCGAGATCGACTTCACCGGCACCGTCCCCCAGCACGAGGGCAACCTGAACTGCCCGCTCGCCGTCACGCGCTCGGCCTGCTACTTCGTCGTCCGCTGCCTCACCGATCCCGACGTACCGGCATCGGGCGGCGCCTTCGTGCCGGTGCGCGTGCGTGCCCCAGAGGCCTCACTCGTCAACGCCGCTCCGCCCGCGGCCGTCGCGGCGGGCAACGTCGAGACGTCGAGCCGCATCGTCGACGTCGTCTTTGCCGCCTTCGCGGAGGCGCTGCCGGTGCCGGCCCAGGGCCAGGGGACGATGAACAATCTCACGCTCGGGAACGACGGCTTCACCTACTACGAGACCATCGGCGGCGGCCAGGGCGCATGCCCTGGCGCGGACGGGCCTTCGGGTGTGCACGTTGCGATGTCGAACACGCTCTCGACGCCCGCCGAGGCACTCGAGCTCGCCTACCCGCTGCGCGTCGAGCGCCACGAGCTGCGGCTCGGCTCCGGCGGAGGGGGCGAGCATCCGGGCGGCGACGGGGTCGTGCGCGAGCTGCGCGTGCTGGAGGATTGCCGCCTGTCGCTCGTGACGGAGCGGCGCGCGCGCGGGCCCCGAGGCGCACGGGGCGGCGAGCCCGGGCTCCCGGGCCGCAACCTGCTGAACGGCGAGGAGCTGCCCGCCAAGGCGACGCGGAGCCTGCGCGCAGGCGATCGCGTGCGGGTTGAGACGCCGGGCGGCGGCGGCTTCGGACAGGTCCGAAACGGCCATTAGGCAAGGCGCGACGGGTCGAGTAGGACCCTCCGGACGATGTTGCAGTTTCGACACGGACGCGTTTCACACGTGTGCGCCGGCCACGCCTACCGTCGGCAGGAGTCGACGGGAGGTGGAGGATGGAGAGAAGGAAGTACGCAAGTCACGCCACGAAACTCGGCGTGGTCGCGGTTCTCGCGGCTGTCGCGCTGGTCTTGGTCGCGAACGGTGGAGCGGCCGATCCCGCGCCGGTGCCGCCCGACCAGGCGGCAGCGGCCGCGAACACCGGCCCTACTCACCCGATGTCCGTAGACGGCGTGCGAGTCAGCCCGAAGCAAGTCGCGGCCGCGACAGGCCTGGTCCCGGCCCCAAACAGTCCGTGCTGGTACATCGACTCGCTCTGGACGCAGTGGGGGACGTGGCCCTATCAACAGCGGGTTACCGAGTACCGCTATTGGTGCGCGAACGGCCTGGGTGGGCCGCAAACGACACGCACCTCGTCGGTTCACCTCGGTGGGTCGTTGTGCTCGCATCATGACCCCTGGGAGTGGCGAGTTAGCGGCGGTAACGGTTACACGTGGACGGTCGTGCGCACCGGCGGGACCTTCGACTGCCCAACGGCGATCCCGTGGGTCACGCTCCACTACGATCGCTGGCAGGACTGGTCCTGCAACACCTGGGGGAACTGCGCGTGGGTGCGGTCGTCTTGAATCGGACGGCCTGGATCGTCGGAGCCGTAGTGCTCGGGCTCTTGGCGATCGGACTGGTCATTCCGTTCGTGCTGATGGACGGGGGCGGGCACCACAATCAGACGCCGGTCGCCACGACCAAGTAACGAGGCCGGGGGTCGGCGCAACGGCCCCCGCCCGCCTCCATCGAGGGTGATTGGCGGGAGTGGGTCGCCCTGACCGGCCCAGCGATCCGAAACGCGTCTGCATGCCGTACACTCCGGCGATGGTCTGGGAGTTCGTCTTCATGATGGTGATCTTGAAGATCCCGATCGTCTATCTGTGCTTGGTTGTGTACTGGGCCGTGAGGGCCGAGCCGAACCCGCCGGAGCCGGCGCGCGTCGAGGTTCAGGACGGGCCGGAGCCACGGGCGCCGTGGGCGCCGCGGCGCCGCCGTCCGGGCCCGCGGCGCGGGCCTGAGCGCACGCCGACGAGGGCTCGCCGCGCGTCGGTGCCGCGCTGAGCGCGCATCCCGAAACCAGGGCTCGGCCGGGCGAGGCGGTCGCCGGACTGCTCGCCGCGCTCTCGATCTTCGCGAGCTTGATCGGCGTGGCCTATCGCCCCGGGCGCCTGATTCCGTGTGCGCTGCTGTTCGCGCTGCTCGCGGCTGCCATCGGCGGCAGGCACTCGCGCCTGGCGGCGTTTGCGATCGTCGTAGGCGCGGTCTGCTTCGTCGTCGGGATGGCCCTTGCGGTGATCACCGACAACCCGCTCTACTAACGACCTCGCCCGAGCGCCCCCGGGAGGGATCCCGGTTGGTACAACAAAGACGGTGAGCATGAACGACGTCGACGGGCTCAATGCGGGCTACGCACGCGCCCTGCTCGAGGAGTATCTCGAGAACCCCGGCGCGGTGCCGAGCGAGTGGCGCGCGCTCTTCGAGAGCGGCGCGAGCGAGCTCGTCGCGACGCACCCCGGGCTCGCGCGGCTCGTCGAGCTGCTGCAGGAGGACGGCAACGGGCAGCTCGCGGCCGCTCCGGCCCCGCCTCCAGCACCGACCGCGACCGCGCCGCCGCCGGCCGCAGCCCCACCCCAGCCCGCACCGGCCCCTGCAATTGCCCGGGACGAGGCGCTCGTCGCCGCGGTCGCGGCAGCGATGGCCCTCGTCACCGCCTACCGGACGCACGGCCACCTCGCCGCGAGGCTCGACCCGCTCGGCTCCGAGCCGGTCGGTGACCCGTCGCTCGAGCCGGAGCGATACGAGCCGAAGCTCACGCCTGAGATGCAGCGGCTGATTCCGGCGGAGATCCTCGGCGTCCACGTCCCGGGCGAGACCCTCGCCGACGTCCTCCCGGAGCTTCGCCAGACGTACTGCGGCACGAGCGCCTACGAGCTCGAGCACATCTCCGACCACGAGCAGCGCGTCTGGCTGCGAACGGTGATCGAGTCGAGGCGGTACCACCACCGGCTCGACGCCGACGACAAGCGCCGCCTGCTCGAGCGCCTGACGGAGGTCGAGGGCTTCGAGCGCTACCTGCGCCGCGCGTTCCTCGGCCAGAAGCAGTTCTCGGTCGAGGGGCTCGATGTGCTGGTGCCGATGCTCGACGAGGCGATCGCGCTCTCGGCCGAGGAGGGCGGGCACGAGGTCGTGCTGGGCATGGCGCACCGCGGGCGGCTGAACGTCCTCGCGCACGTCCTGGGCCGGCCCTACGAGACGATCCTGCGCGAGTTCGAAGGCGAGCGCACGCTCGAGGCCGTGGCCGCCGACCCCGAGGGCGGCACGGGCGACGTGAAGTACCACCTCGGCGCCGAGGGCACCCGCAGCACGCCGTCGGGGGAGATCACGATCACGCTCGCCTCGAACCCGAGCCACCTGGAAGCCGTTGACCCCGTCGTCGAGGGCCGCACACGCGCCGAGCAGACCGACCGCTCCACCCGCGTCGGCTACCACGACTCCTCCGTCGCGATGGCGATCCAGATCCACGGCGACGCCGCCTTCCCGGCGCAGGGAGTCGTCGCCGAGACGCTCAACCTCGCCAACCTCAACGGCTACACCACGGGCGGCACGCTCCACCTGATCACGAACAACCAGATCGGCTTCACGACCGAGCCCGCCGACGCGCGCTCGACCCGCTACTCGAGCGACCTCGCCAAGGGCTTCGACGTGCCGATCATCCACGTGAACGCCGACGACCCGGAGGCCGCGCTCTCGGCAGTCCGGCTCGCGATGGCGTTCCGCCGCCGATTCTGCACCAACGTCGTCATCGACCTCGTCGGCTACCGCCGCCACGGCCACAACGAGCAGGACGAGGCCGCGTACACGCAGCCGCTGATGGCCGCGCGCATCGAACGGCAGCCGAGCGTCCGCGAGCATTACGCGCAGGCGCTCGTCGATGACGGCGCCGTCACGCAGGAGGACGTGGAGGCGATGGCCGCGCGCGTCGAGACGACGCTGAAGGAGGCCCATGAGCGGCTGAAAACGAGCTTCGGCCAGGGCGCCCCGGCCGTCGCCTACGAGGGCCGCATCCCCGCCTCGACCGGAGCCGAGGTCGTCACGGGCGTCCCGGCCGACCGGCTGCGCACGCTGAACGAGGAGCTGCTGCGCGTCCCGGAGGGCTTCACCGTGAACTCGAAGCTCCTGAAGCAGCTCGAGCGCCGCCGCAGCGCGCTCGAGGAAGGCGCGATCGACTGGGGCCAGGCAGAAGAGCTCGCCTTCGCGACGCTGCTCGTCGAGGGCATCCCGGTCCGGCTCACCGGCCAGGACACCGAGCGCGGCACCTTCTCGCACCGCCACGTCGTCCTCCACGACGCCGAGAACGGCCAGGCGTACGCGCCGATCCAGAACGTCCAGGAGGCGACGGCGTCGTTCGAGATCCACAACTCGCCGCTCTCGGAGGAGGCGTGCCTCGGCTTCGAGTACGGCTACTCCGTGGCCGCGCCGGAGGCGCTCGTCGCGTGGGAGGCGCAGTTCGGCGACTTCGTCAACGGCGCCCAGGTCGCGATCGACCAGTTCATGGTCTCGGGCCTCTCGAAGTGGGGCCAGACGTCGAGGCTCACCCTGCTGCTACCGCACGGCTACGAGGGAAACGGCCCCGAGCATTCGAGCGCGCGGCTCGAGCGCTTCCTCCAGCTCGCCGCCCAGGAGAACATCCGAATCGCCAACTGCACGACCGCGGGGCAGTACTACCACCTTCTCCGCCGTCAAGCACTCGACCCGAGCGCGCGGCCGCTGGTAGTGATGACCCCGAAGGGCCTGCTTCGCCTCAAGCAGGCGGCCTCGCCGCTGCAGGAGCTCGCCGACGGGTCGTTCCGCCCGGTGCTCGGCGACCTCGCCGCCGATCCCGCGAACGTGCGGCGGCTCGTGCTCTGCTCGGGGAAGGTCTACTACGACGTCGCCGGGCACGATCTGCGCGCGGGGGCCGACTGGGTTGCGATCGGTCGGCTCGAGCAGCTCTACCCGTTCCCCGTCACAGCCGCCGCCGAGCTGGTGCGCTCGTATCCGCAGCTCGAGGAGCTCGTCTGGACGCAGGAGGAGCCCCAGAACATGGGCGCCTGGCGCGCGATCCGCCACCGCCTCGAGGAGGCCCTGCCCGAGGGCGTACGGCTCCGCTACGTCGGCCGTCCGTGGCGCGCCAGCCCGTCCGAGGGCTATCCGACCGCGCATCTCAAGGAGCAGGACCGGATCGTGCGGGAGGCGCTGAGCCGCTAGCGCCGCGGGCGCGAGCGACGGCGCCCGTACGTGATCACGGCCGCGGCGACCTTCGGCCCGTGCCTGCGGGCCTGGCGCATGATCATCCGCCGGTGCTGCTTGGGAATGCGCCGCCAGATGTCCCAGGCGGTCAGGGCAAGGCCGATCGGGCCGGTCCGGCGGATGTAGCGGATGCGCGGCATCGCCGGAGACTAGCGGTTCTAGCCGTGGCCGCCATGGTGGCCGCCGCCACCTTCGCCACCGCCGCCGTTGCCACCGCCGCCATCTCCGTGGCCGCCGTGGTCGCCTCCGCCGCCGTTGCCATTGCCGCCGCCTTGGCCACCGCCTTGGCCGCCCCCTTGGCCGCCGCCGTTGCCATTTCCACCGCCCCCGCCTTGGCCACCGCCGCTCTGGCCGCCGCCACCGCCCTGGCCGCCGCCACCGCCCTGGCCGCCGCCACCGCCCTGGCC
>JBKPFI010000428.1:0-3723 GCA_046728775.1 Actinomycetota bacterium
ATCCTCGACGACGGCGACCTGCTCTGCCTCGAGCCGGCCGACGAGCTGAAGGCCCGCTACCAGGCAGCGACCCTCGAGGAGGCGTTCTTCGCCGCGAGCGGCCACGCCTTCGAGAACGGCGGCGGAGGTGACGAGGAGTGAGGACGATGAGCTTGGCGCTGCGCCACGAGCTGGTCGGGCTCAGCGGCGTGATCGAGCGCAACATCTACCTCGTCAAGCGCTACATCTGGTGGGACATCGCCTTCTTCCTCTGGACGGTCGCGAACACGCTCACGATCGTCTTCATCGCCAAGGGCATCCCGGCGGTGGGCGGGAAGATCGACGTCGACCGGGTGACGACGATCCTGCTCGTCGGCGCCGTGATCTGGGCCTACCTCGGGATCATCTTCGAGATCCTGACCGAGACCGTTGCCTGGGAGCGCTGGGAAGGGACGATCGAGTACACCTTCATGGCGCCGCTCTCGCGGCCCGTGCACCTGCTCGGAATGGGCGTGTTCGCGATCGGCTACGGGGTCGTCCGTGCCGTGCTGCTGTTCGGCGTGGTCGCGGCGTTCTTCGGGCTGCACCTGCCGGACGCGAACTACGCCGCCGCGCTCGTGCTGCTGATCGTCGCTTCGATCTCGTTCATCGGGATCGGGATGATGACCGCCGTCCTGCCGCTGATCTCGCCGGAGAAGGGCACCCAGCTCGGCTTCGTCGCGCAGGGCGTGCTGCTCGTCATCTCGGGCGTCTACTACCCCGTCTCGGTGCTGCCGGAATGGATGCAGTGGCTGGCGAAGATCTCGCCCGCGACGTACGCCCTGCGCGGGTGCCGCCAGGCGATCCTCGAGGGCGCGGGCCTCACCGCGCTCTGGAGCGAGATCTGGCCGCTGCTCGTGATCGGCGCCGTCGCTGTGCCGCTCGGGCTCTGGACCTTCCGCACCGGTGAGCGCTACGCGAAGAAGCACGGGAAGCTGAAGCGCTCGGGATGAGCCTCGACGAGCGCACCCGGACGGTGCAGACGGGCTACGACGCCCTCGCACCGCGGTTCGGCGCGTGGACAGCGCGGGTCGAGGGGGACCCGTGGGAGCGGTTCGTCGAGGAGCTCGAGGCGCGGCTTCCGGCTCGCGCGCGCATGCTCGACCTCGGCTGCGGGGGAGGGACGAAGACGAAGCGGCTGGCGGAGAGCTTCGAGGTCGTCGCAGTGGACGTCTCAGAGGAGCAGCTCCGGCTCGCTCGTGCCGAAGTCCCCCTCGCCGAGTTCGTTCGGGCGGACTTCGCTGAGCTCGACGTTCCCGCCGAGAGCTTCGACGCCGTCGCCGCCTTCTACTCGATCGTGCACGTGCCGCGTGCGCAGCATCCGGCACTGCTCGGGAAGATCAGGTGCTGGCTGAAGCCGGGTGGCCTCTTTCTCGCGTCGTTGAGCCACGTCGGAGGCCCTGACCGAATCGAGGAGTGGCTGGGCGTCGAGATGTTCTTCTCGGGCTACGACGCCGAGACGAACCGGGGGCTCGTTCGCGAGGCCGGCTTCGAGCTGCTCGTCGACGAGGTCGTCACGATGCGGGAGCCCGAGCCCGAGGGCGACGCGGCGTTCCTCTGGGTGCTCGCAAGGAGGCGGGCGTGAGGCGCCCGCCGGCGACGACCGTCTACTACGGGCTCAGCTTCGGCTCGCGGCTCCCGACCTGGGTCGTGATGGCCGTCTACCTGGTGCAGGAGCTGCACCTTTCGCCGCTCCAGCTCGTGCTGATGGGGACCGCGATGGAGGGTGCGGTCTTCCTGTTCGAGGTGCCGACGGGCGTCGTCGCCGACACGTACAGCCGCCGTCTCTCGCTCGTGATCGGCTACCTAGGCATGGGCGCCACGTGGCTCGCGGTGGGGCTCGTCTCGGCTCCGTGGCTGATCATCGCGCTGTGGGCGCTCTGGGGCCTCTCGTACACGTTCACGAGCGGGGCCGAGGAAGCGTGGATCACCGACGAGGTCGGCATCGAGAACCTCGGCTCGATCTTCCTGCGCGCCGCGCGCTACGGCCAGGGAGGCGCCGTGATCGGGCTGCTCCTCCAGGTCGCCGTCGGCACGCTCTCGCTGCGCGCCGGCGTGATCCTCGGCGGCGCCTTCACGATCGTGTGCGGGCTCGGGTGCATCGCGTTCATGCCGGAGACAGGCTTCCGCCGCCGCCCGCGCGCCGAGCGCGCCTCGGCGCTGTCGGAGATGCGCACGACGGCCGTCGCCGGCGCCCGCTTCGCGTGGGCGGCGCCGGTGATCGTGCTCCTGATCTGCGCCGAGCTGTTCATGGGCGCCTCCAGCGAGGCATTCGACCGGCTGAAGGAGGCGCACTTCCTGCGCGACGTCGGTCTTCCGGCGCTCGGCGACCTCGATCCCGTGATCTGGTTCGGCCTCTTCTGGCTGGCCGGGATGCTCCTCAACATCGCGGCGATCGGCAGCCTGATCAGACGCGTCGAGCGCGGCGGCCGCCAGACGGTTGCGCAGTTTCTGTTCGGGTTCACGTTGCTGGAGCTGGCCGCGCTGCTCCTCTTCGCGGTGACCGGCTCGACGTGGGTCGCGATCGCCGGCCTGCTCGGCGTCTTCTTCGCCCGCAACATGCAGGGACCGCTCTACGACACCTGGTTGAACGAGCAGATCACCGCCTCCAGCGTTCGCGCGACCGTGATCTCGCTCACTGGCCAGGCCAATGCCGTCGGCCAGGCCGGTGGCGGCCCGGTGCTGGGCGCGATCGGCAACGTCTGGGGGATCCGCGCCGCGCTCGCGACCGGCGCCGTGGCGATCGCGCCGGCGCTTGCCCTCTACGGCCGCGCGATCGCCCACCAGGGCCGCGAGCCCGAGCTCGAGGAGCTGCCGCTCCTGGCTGTTGTAGACTGAGCCCGTTCGTGAGGCGACGGGGCCTCGGGCGCTGGGCGTCCGGGGCTTTTGTGTTTGAAGGGAGGACTGGGAGTGGCGCAGGTCGAGAGCAAGCCGAGGGCGACGAGCGATCCGGAGGCGCGGAAGGATGTGGTGAAGCGGATCCAGGACGAGGGGATCGAGTTTCTGCTCCTGTGGTTCACCGACATCGAGGGGCACCTGAAGAGTTTCGCGGTCACGCCGAGCGAGATCGAGGACGCGCTCGACGACGGGATGGGCTTCGACGGGTCGTCGATCACGGGCTTCAACGCGATCGAGGAGTCGGACATGGTCGCGATCCCGGACCCTGCGACCTTCGCGGTCATGCCGTGGAAGGAGGGCGAGACGAAGGTCGGCCGGATGATCTGCGACATCGTCACGCCCGACGGGCGGCCGTACGAAGGCGACCCGCGCTACGTCCTGCGCCGCGCGTTGGAGCGGATGAGCGAGCTCGGCTTCGAGACCTTCAACGTCGGCCCGGAGCTCGAGTACTTCCTCTTCAGGGACGACGCCGGCACGGAGACCCTCGACGAGGGCGGCTACTTCGCGATGACGACCATGGACGCGGCGAGCGAGCTGCGCCAGGAGACGGTGCGTGCGCTCGAGTCGGTCGGGATCCCGATCGAGTACGTCCACCACGAGGTCGGCCCCTCGCAGCACGAGATCGACATGCGCTACGCGCCGGCGCTGACGATGGCCGACCACACGGTGACCTACCGGCTGATCGTGAAGGAGATCGCGAAGAAGGCGGGCTTCCACGCGACCTTCATGCCGAAGCCGATCTTCGGCGAGAACGGCTCGGGGATGCACACGCACCAGTCGCTCTTCACCGACGGGCGCAATGCCTTC
>JBKPFI010000237.1:0-4551 GCA_046728775.1 Actinomycetota bacterium
GTCGTGCGCTTCCTCAACCAGCGCGCGAAGGTCAAGGTGACGATCATGTTCCGTGGCCGCGAGCAGAGCCACCCGGAGCGCGGCCGCGACCTGCTTATGCGGCTGGCCGAAGATGTGAAGGAGGTTGGGCAGATAGAGTCCCCGCCGCTCCAGGACGGCCGCAACATGGTGATGGTGTTGGCGCCCACGAAGAACGCCGGAGTTACACGAGACGATGCCAAAGCAGAAGACACACAGCGCCGCGAAGAAGCGGTTCAAGGTGACCGGGACGGGCAAGCTCCTGCGCCGCAGGGGAATGAAGAGTCACCTGCTCGAGAAGAAGTCGGCTAAGCGCAAGCGCAGGTTCCGGAAGGACGACGCCGTCCACGGCTCGGACGCGCGCGAGCTGAAGAAGCTGTTGGGGAGGTAGGCGTGCCGCGAGTCAAGCGATCCGTTCACGCCCGCAAGAAGCGCCGCAAGGTGCTCGAGCAGGCGAGCGGCTACTGGGGCCTTAAGCACTCGAGCTACAAGCGCGCCAAGGAGCAGGTCGACAAGTCGCTCGTCTATGCGTACCGCGACCGCAAGAACCGGAAGCGGACGTTCCGGCGGCTCTGGATCATGCGGATCAACGCTGCGGCGCGGCGCGAGGGGCTCTCGTACAACCAGTTCGTCGCGGGCCTTCGCAAGGCGGACATCCAGCTCGATCGCAAGGTGCTCGCCGACCTCGCGGTAAGCGACCCCGAGGCCTTCGGCAAGATCGCCGCGCAGGCCAAGGCCGCGCTCGAGGCCTGACTTCGTCCAGCCGCGCAGCGGTCTTCCGCCACCAGGCGGAGCACTTCGAGCAGCAGGGCTCGCCCGTCTACGCACACCTCGCGCGCCGCTGCGCGACCGAGCCGCTGGTCGACGAGGTCGTCGACGAGCTGAGCTGGGACGCGCCGCTGCGCCTCTTCGGCGGCGTGCATTACCTCGAGCTCGCAGGGGTCGAGCCGTACGCGCTGTCGGGCGAATGGCAGGACTTCCGCCGGGCGCTCGAGTCGCGGGGCGACTTCCTCGCGCGCTTCGTCCGCGAGCAGGCGGTGCAGACGAACGAGGTGCAGCGCTGCTACGCGCTCCTACCTGCGTTCCTGTTCCTCGCCGCGCGCCACGGTGACCGCGTGCTCGATCTGGTCGAGCTCGGCCCCTCGGCGGGCCTCAACCTGCTCTGGGACCGCTACGCGTACGCCTACCGCGCGGGGCGGTGGGGCTCCTCCGAGCTGACCCTCCACGGCACCGAATACGCACCCGTGCCGCGTGAGGTTTTGGCGCGACGGGTCGAGGTGCGGCGGCGTCTCGGCATCGACCTGAAGCCCGTGGACGTCACCGACGACCACGGCGCGCGGCTGCTGCACGCGTTCATCTGGCCCGGCCGGGTGGAGCGTGCGCAGCGGTTGCGGACGGCGATCGAGATCCTGCGCCGCGACCCGCCGTCGCTTATTCGCGGCGACTACGTCGAGCTGCTGCCGTCGGTCCTGGCCGGGCGCGACGACGAGGCCCTGACGGTCGTCTTCCAGACGGCATCGACCGGGTACATCGGCGCGGAGCGGCGTGCGGAGCTCCGTTCGGTGCTCGAGGACGCCGGCCGCGATGCGCCCCTAGGGTGGGTGTCCACGCGGGCGGTCGAGGAGCTCGAGGAGGACCGCCACGACAGCTACGAGCTGGAGGTGGCGCTCTGGCCGGGCGGCGAGCGGCGCTTCCTTCTGCGCTGCGACTTCCACGGCAACTGGCTTCGCTGGCGCGGGGCATGATCACGTCGCGGGACAACCCGCGGCTGAAGGTTGTCCGGAAGCTCGCGTCGCGGCGTCAGCGCGAGAAGCTCGGGCTCTTCGCCTGCGAGGGTGAGGACCTGGTCGAGGCGGCGCTCGAGGGCGGCTGGGAGCTGGAGTTCGTGCTCGTCGACGCTGCGCGCCCTCCGGGGGTCGCGGTGCGGGGCGAGCCGGTCTCCTCGCACCTGCTGGCGGAGGTATCGACGCTCGGGCACGCGCCGCGGGTGATCGGCGTCTTCCGGGCTGAACGGCCTGAGCGCGTGCCGCCGGAGCTCGGGCTAGAGCTCTGGCGGGTCGGCGACCCGGGCAACGTCGGGACGCTCGCGCGCGCATGCGATGCGTTCGGTGCGTACCTCGCGCTGTCGCCCGGTTGCGCCGATCCGTTCGGCCCGAAGGCGCTGCGGGCTTCGATGGGCTCCGTCTTTAGCGTGGCCCTCGGTGAGTTCAACCCGGCGGGCGCGGTCGCGCTGGTCGCGCACGCGGCGCCCCCGCTGCCGGAGCTCGATCCCTCGTGCTCGCGCTTCGTGCTCGGTTCAGAGCGCGAAGGGCTGCCCGAGGACGTCGTCGCGGCCTGTGCGGCGAGCGCGACGATTCCGCTCACAGGGCGGGCGGAGTCCTTGAACGTGGCGATGGCCGGAACGATCGCGCTGTACGAGTGGCGCCGGTCGCATGGATAGGATGCGGCGCATGGCGACGATCACCGGAATCTGGACCTCCCCCGGACGGAAGAGCGGGCGCTCGGTCGGGCACCAGCGGCGGCGCGCAATCGTGGGCGAGGGCCTGGAGGGCTGCGCGCACGCGAATCCGCC
This sequence comes from Actinomycetota bacterium, assembly GCA_046728775.1. Classification (GTDB taxonomy): domain Bacteria; phylum Actinomycetota; class Thermoleophilia; order Gaiellales; family Gaiellaceae; genus AC-32. The sequence continues at coordinate 2,591 of JBKPFI010000237.1, forward strand.
GAAGCGCGAGGTGCTGTTCGTCTCCGCGGAGCACCTGCGGGCGGTCGACGTCGAGCCGGGGTCGATCCGCGAGAACCTGACCGTCGAGGGCGACGACGTCGAGCAGTGGCCGATCGGCCAGCGCGTGCGGGTCGGGGAGCAGGCTGTCTTCGAGATCACGATGGTCTGCGACCCGTGCCACCGCATGGACGAGCTGCGCAACGGCCTCCGCGCCGAGCTCGAGGGTAGGCGCGGCATGCTCGCGAGGATCGTCGAGTCGGGCGAGGTCGCCGTCGGCGACCCGGTCGAGCTCCTCTAACCCGGGCGCCTCGCCACCCAGATCGTGTCCTCGCCGCCGGCGTACGGGCGGCGGTCGAACCAGCCGTAGCAGCCGAGCACCTGGAAGCCTGCGCGCTCGAGTAGCGACCGCCACTCGTCGTTCGACAGCCACGCGAGCACGAAGCTCGTCGAGCCCGACTCACCGCGCACCGACAGCGTCAGCGTCCGTGCCCGCGAGTCCCAGTCGGCTCGCTCGAAGATCCCCGGCTCGCGCTCGAGCCAGCGCGCGTGGGTATCGGCGATGTCCTCTGCGCTCGGTGCAAACACGTCGAAGATCAGCCGCCCGCCCGGCACGAGCAACTCTCGGGCCGCGCCAAGAGCCCGGAGGCGCGCCTCGTCGTCGAGCAGGTGCAGGTACGAGCGAAACGGGCACGTGACGAGCACCACCCGCTCCTCGACGGGGGGCGCCTCGAGCTCGCCAACCCGCAAGTCGAGGAGCTCCGCGACTCCGGCGAGCTCCGCCCGCTCCCGGCACACCGCGAGCATCTCGGGCGAGGAGTCCACGCCGATCAGCCGGACCCCAGCGGCCGCCGTCGGAACGGCGATCCGCCCCGTGCCGACGCCGAGCTCCGCCACCGGCCCGCCCGCGCGCTCGGCCTCCTCGACGTAGAACGAGACGTCCTCGGTGACGCTCCGGCTCCAAGGGTCGTAGAGCCGCGCGATCGCGTCGTATGCACTCATCGGGCAATCCCGCGGGCGGTTCGTTGGACAGAAGCAGGAGGACCGACGCGGGACCTCCAGCCAAACCGAACGCGTAGCGTGCTCACTCCGGCCGGCGCGCGACCCAGACCATTTCCTCACTTTCCTCGTCGAACGGACGCCGGTCGAACCAGCCGTAGAGCGCCTCGACCTCGAGGCCAGACACCTCGACGAGCCCTTCCCACTCGTGCCGTGTCGACCACCAGATCGAGATTCGGTCGCCGCCACCGAGCGTCAGGTCAATCCGCGCGTCGGCGGGGACCTGGTCGACGCGGTGCCGGACGGGCTCGTCCTGCCACTCGCCGTCGAGCCGCGCGGCGATGTGCGGGCTGAAGACGAACCCATTCCAGGCGAACCGCCCGCCCGGCCGCAGCGCCGCCGCGACGCGCTCGAACGTCCGCCGCCGGTCGGCCCACGTCGGGAGATGCATCAGCCCGCGAAAGGGGCAGTAGATCAGCGCCGCTGGCTCCTCGAGCTCGAGCTCGCGCATGTCGCCTTCGCGCAGCTCGAGCTCCACGCCGGCCGCCCCGGCGTTCTCGCGCGCCTGCACCAGCATCGCCCGCGAGATGTCGATCCCGAGCACCTGCCGCCCCGTCGCCTGCGCGACCGGAATGGCGACGCGCCCGTTCCCGACGGCGAGCTCGACGATCGGTCCGTCGGCCTCCTGTGCCAGCGAGACGTAGAACGGGATGTCCTCGGTCATCGCCGCCGCCCAGGTCTCGTAATCGGAGGCGAAGGCGTCCCAGGCGCTCACGAAGGGCGATGGTACAGTCGCGCGGTGGACGCAACGGCGCTGGAAACCGAGGCACAGAGCGCGATCGCGGCCGCAGCGACCCCTGCGGAGCTGGAGCAGGCGCGCGTCCGCTACCTCGGTCGCAAGAGCGAGCTCGCCCAGGCGTTGCGCGGCGTCCGGGACCGCGAAACCGGGATGGCACTGAATACGC
>JBKPFI010000095.1:0-3422 GCA_046728775.1 Actinomycetota bacterium
TCGGCCTGCGCGCCGCTCGGCACGAACTGCGGCTGGCCTCCGCCCTCGCTGTCCTGGCGGCTGCCGAGGAACTGGACGGTGTCGGCGATGACCTCGACCGCCTGGCGCTTCGTCCCGTCCTGGGCCTCCCACTCGCGCCACTCGAGCCGCCCGTCGATCGCCACGGGGCGGCCCTTCGAGAGGTACTGCGCGCAGTTCTCCCCCTGGTTGCCCCAGACGGTGACGTCGAAGTAGTTGGGCTTCTCCGTCCACTCGCCGGTCTGGTTGTCCTTGCGGCGGGTGTTGACGGCGAGCCGGAGGCTGCAGACGGCCATCCCGCTCGGCGTGTGCCGGAGCTCGGGGTCGCGGGTCAGGTTGCCGACGAGGACGACGCGGTTGATGTTGGCCATTCCTCCCTCTCCTCTCAGGCGGTGCTTTCTTCGGTCTCTGAATCCTGCCGCGCGGCGGCAGCGGTCGCTACGGGCTCTTCGGGCGCCGGCTCGGGCGGCCGTGTCGAGGCGCCCTGAACGCGGCGTACGGCGAGGTGGCGCATGACCCCGTCGGTGATCTTGAGCACGCGCGAGATCTCCTCCAGCGTCGCCGGTTCCGCGGCGAAGGTCAGCAGGTGGTACGAGCCCTCGCCCTTGTGGTCGATCTCGTAGGCGAGGCGGCGCCGGCCCCACGGCTCGTGCTTGTCCCACGTGCCGCCGTCGCGCTCGATCGCCTCGCGGGCGCGCGCGACGATCTCGTTCTGCCGCTCCTCGGGCAGCTCGGGATCGAGCATGAGCAGGATCTCGTAGTCGGTCACGCTCCCGATACCTCCCTTCCTTCGGTCTCAGGCGGCCTCGCCGGCAGGCGCAGCTCGGGAGCGAACGGCGCGAGGCGAGGCAGGAAGGCGGCCAGTGTAGCATCGGCTCGATGAGGGCCCGGACGGCGTGGCTGGCGGGAGCGGCGGGGGCCGCGGTGGCCGTCTACCGGCGCGTTCGCCGCCAGGAGCCGGCAGCTCCGACGGACCCGCGGGCCGAGGAGCTGCGGCAACGGCTCGAGGAATCGCGCGCCGTCGTCGAGGAGCAGCACGAGGAAGCAGCCGCTCCCGAGACGCCGGTCGACGAGGCGGACGTCGACGAGCGCCGGCAGGCCGTGCACGAGCGTGCGCGCGCGGCCGCCGAGGAAATGCGCGGCTCCGGCTCCGACCCGGCCGAGTGAGGGACGCCCTCCTCCTCGTCGACGTCGTCCAGGGGTTCGAGCACGAAGACGCGGAGGAGCTGCTCGCGTCGTTCCGGGCGCGGCATGCCGGCTTCGTTCGAGCCCTGGAGCAGGCGCGGAGCGACGGCATCCCGGTGGTCTACGCCAACGACAACTTCGGCGTCTGGGACGGCGACGCGCCGCGCCTCGTGCGCCAGGCGCTCGAAGGTCCCGGCGGCGAGCTCGTCCGGCGGATCGCGCCGCGGGAGGGCGAGACCTTCGTAGTCAAGCCCCGCTATTCCGCCTTCGACCACACGCCGCTCGACCTGATCCTGCGCGAGCTCGAGGTCGAGCGCGTCCTCCTGGGCGGGATGTCGACCGAGGGCTGCGTCGCCCAGACAGCGATCGCGGCCCGCGAGCTCGGCTTCAAGGTCTCGGTGCTCGCAGAGGCGTGCGCGAGCGTGGACGAGCAGCTCGAGCGCGTGGCGCTGGAATACCTCGAGGCCGTTGCGGGAGCGTTCGTCGTCCGCTAGGAGGGATTGACGGAACGTCGCTCACGGCACAGTCGATGTTTCGTCAAGCTCTCCTAGAGGGGCCTGACGAAGGCGGCCACGCCCCGCGCCAGGCCGACCGCAGCCCGCTGCTGGTACGCCGCCGTGTGCAGCCGGCGCGCCTCGGCCGGGTTCGAGAGAAAGCCGGTCTCGACCAGCACCGCGGGGACGTCGGCCCAGTTGAACCCGGTCAGGTCCGACCGCTGGACGAGGCCGCGGTCCGCCGCGCCGGTCGAGCGGACGACGGCCTGCTGGAGAACCCTTCCGGCGCGGACGCTCGCCCGGTAGATGTCGTCCGTCCAGCCGCGGTGCCAGGCCGGCACGAGCGTCGAGACGCCGTGCAGGGAGCGGTCGGAGGAGCCGTCGGCGTGGATACGCACCATCAGCGCCGCGTGCCGCCGGTTGCAGAACTTCGCCCGCGCGATGTTGCCGTTTCCGTTGCCGAGCCTGATCGTCGGGCCGGTTCGCGTCATCGCGACGCGGTAGCCGCGCGCGAGCAGCAACGCACGGGCGCGCGTCGCGATCGCCAGCGCGACGGCCGCCTCGCCCGGCGCGCCGCCGCCGTCCTTGATCTTCATCACCGTCGATCCCGGGCCGATCGGCTCGACCTGCCGGCCGATCGCGGCCGGCGTTCCGTGCCCAGGGTCGAGGCAGATCAGCGGCGGCCCCGTCGCCGCGATCACGAAAGCCGCTCTGCCAGGTACTTCACGGCGAGCGGGTAGCGGTACTCGATCGCGGAGTGCGTCGCGTCGAACAGCTCGAAGAAGTAGTCGCTGATCCCGGCGGCCTCGAGCTCGCGCCTGAACGCCTCGGCGCCGAGGTCGAGGAAGAACTGGTCGCGCTTGCCGCAGTCGACGTAGATCGCGCGCAGGGAGCGCAGCGCGTCGCCGCGCTCGCGCGCCATCCGCACAGGATCCCAGGCGAGCCAGCGCTCCCAGATCTCCGGCCGCAGCTCGCCCGTGGCGGTGTCGTACGGCAGCTGCACCGTCCCGTCCTCGTCCGTCGAGTAGCAGGCGGCCATGCACCAGTCGTTCAGCAGGTTGTAGTCGCTGTCCTTCGAGAAGGCCGGGCGGCTGCGGAACTCCTGCCAGAAGCGGTCGAACGAGCCTTCGTAGCTGTCGCGCAGCACGCGCGCCGAGCGGCGGAAGTCCGGCAGGTAGCACATCTCGAACAGCGCGTCACCGGCGTGAGTCGCGAGCCCGCCGAAGAGGTCGGGCCGCAGCATCGGCGTGATCATCGCGCCGTAGCCGCCGCTCGACTTGCCGGTGATCCCGCGGTGCGCGGCCTCCGGCATCGTCCGGTACCGCTCGTCGACGAACGGCACGATCTCCTCGCACAGGTAGGTGTGGTAGCGGCCCGTCCCCGGCGAGTCGACGAACTGGCTGCCGCCGAGGGACGTCCACGCGTCCACGTAGACGAGCACGCAGGGCGGCGATTCCGCCGACGCGATCGCCTCGTCGGCCAGCTCCGGGAAGTTCCTTCGAAAGGCCGCCCGGTTGCGCCACATGTCGAGCTGCCCCGTCAGGCCCTGGATCACGTAGATCGCGGGGTAGCGGCGGTCTTCGTCCTCGGCGTAGCCGGGCGGGAGGTAGACCCAGAGCGGCCGCAAGTTCGGGTCGCCGAGCGGGTTGTCCTTCAGGACCTCGCTCTCGAACGCGTGCTCTTCGAGACGGCCCGCGAGCTCGTACGACCACGGCTCCATCCGCG
>JBKPFI010000071.1:0-7894 GCA_046728775.1 Actinomycetota bacterium
TCGCGGAAGCGGGCTCCGTGCGCCTCGGCGGCGAAGACCGGGAAGCCGCCCGGCCAGCGCACCATCCAGGGCATCGGCACGCCCGAGAGCAGCGACGCGCGGGCACGGCCGGCGAGCTCGCGCGAGCGCGGGTGCTCGCGCTCGAAGCGCTCGAGCTCCCGCCGGAGAAGCTCCTCCGCGCTCACCGGCGCACGGCGGCCAGGGCGACGACGCTCACCGCCGCCCACCCTGCCAGGTAGAGGAAGGCCGCGCGCGGGGAGACGAGCGTCCACAGCGCTCCTGCGACCGCAGAGGCGGCGAGATTGGCGAAGCTCTGGATCGTGGCGAGCGCTCCGAACGCAGAGCCGAGTAGCTTCGGCGGCGCAAGCAGCGCGACTGCCGCGCCCTGGGCGGTCTCGACGGCGCCTTTGCCCATCCCGGCGAGAGCGAACAGCACGGCGAGCAGAAGGATGCTGGTGCCGGCGAGGGCGAAGCCGGCGTACGCTGCGAGCGCGGCCGACGCCCCGGTCACGAGCACCGCCGTCGCGCCACGCCGGTCGGTGGTGTGGCCCGCAGGAACGCTGACGACCATGGCCGCAGCGTTGTAAACGGCGTAGAGCACGACCCCCAGCCGCACCGCCGAGTCGTGACCGTGAGCCGGCGAGAGGAGGTTAGTGGCGCGCAGGATCAGCAGGGTCGCGGCGGCGTTGCCGAGCTCGAATGCGGTCATGGCGCCGAGGAGCCGGCCGAGCCGGCCGTGCAGGACCGGCCGGATGCGGATGCGCAGCGGCGGACGCTCGTGGCGCTCGAGCCGCCGGGCGGACCGAACGGCGACGAAGATCGCTACGGCCGCCAACAATCCCGGGATGACGGAGATCAGGATCGCGTCGCGGACGCCGACGAGCGAGAGCAGGCCGAGCGCGAGCAGCGGCCCGGCGATCGCACCGGCGTTGTCCAGCGCCCGTTCGAAGCCGTACGCCCGCCCGTAGGCCTCTGGGGCGACGACATCCGTCAGGAGCGCATTGCGCGAGGGCGTGCGCAGGCCGCGCGACAGCCACGCACCTGCGCGCAGGACGCCCACCTGCCAGGCTGCCGCGGCGGCTCCGATCAGCGCGCTCAGGATCGCCGTCGCCGTGTAGCCGCCCATCGCCGTCGCGCGGCGCCGCGCTGGGTCGTCGGCGAGCGCTCCTCCGGCCAGCTTCGCGGCGCCCGCGATGCCGTCCGCGATGCCCTCGATCGTCCCTAGCGCGGCGGCGGGCGCTCCGAGCGTCGTGGTCAGCAGCGTCGGCAGGAGCGCGGTCGGGACTTCGTGGCTGACATCGGAGAGGAAGCTCGCGACGCCGATCCCGGCGACGCCGCGGTTCAGCCAGCGAGGATGCACGCGGCCTCGTGCCCGTCCCCGGAGCCTGCAGGCTCGAGCGCGGGATCGATGTCGCGGCAGGTGGCGATCGCCGCCGGGCAGCGCGGGTGGAAGCGGCACCCACGCGGGATACGCACCGCGTCAGGCGCCTCGCCCTTGAGGATCTGCGGCCGGATGCGCTCCCGCGGATCGCGTCGCGGCACGACGGAAAGCAGCGCTTTCGTGTACGGGTGCTGCGGGTCGGCTACGACGGCCGCCGCCGGCCCCTCCTCGACGATCCGGCCGAGGTACATGACCGCGATCCGGTCGGCGAATCGTGCCGCCGTGGAGAGGTCGTGCGTGATCATCAGGACGCCGAGGCCGCCCTGGCGAAGCCGGTCGAGCAGCGCGAGCACCCCCGCACGCACGGAGACGTCGAGCATCGACACCGGCTCGTCGGCAACGAGCAGGTCCGGGCCGAGCACGATGCTCGCCGCGATCGCGACCCGCTGGCGCTGGCCGCCGGAGAGCTCGTGCGGGTAGCGGTCCAGGAACAGCTCCGGCGGCGTCAGCTCCACGCGGGCCAGGGCGTCGCGCACGAGCTCCGCTCGCTCGCGCTTCGAGCCGCCGAGGCGGTGGATTCGCAGCGGTTCCTCGATCGTCCCGCGTACCGTCAGACGCGGATCGAGCGACTCGTACGGATCCTGGTAGATGATCTGCATCCGCCGCCGCAGCGGACGCAGCTCCCGGTTCGTGAGCGAGGTGATGTCGCGGCCGTCGAACGCGATCCGGCCGTCAGCGGGGTCGACCAGTCGCAGCACCGTCTGTGCCGTCGTCGTCTTGCCGCAGCCGGACTCGCCGACGAGCGCGAGCAGCTCCCCGCGGTCGACGCTGAAGGAGACGCCGTCCACGGCGCGCACGAGCTGCCGCGGCCGCCGCGCGACCGTTCCGACGATGCCGCGCGCCACCGGGTAGTGGACGACGAGGTCCTCGACCTCGAGCAGACGCCCGTTCGAGCTCATCCGGCAGTCTCCGCCGGGACGTCGTTCAAGTGGCAGGCCGCAGCGCGCTCGCCCTCGAGCGCGCGCAGGAGCGGCGGCTCCGTGATGCAGCGCGAGAAGGCGCGGTCGCAGCGCGGGTGGAACGGGCAGCCCTGCAGCGGGCGGTCGAGGCGCGGCGGTGCGCCAGGGATCGACACCGGTGCACCGTTCCCGTGCAAGTCCGGTGTCGCCGCGAAGAGCAGCCGCGTGTAGGGGTGGCGCGGCTGATGGAAGAGGGCGTCCACCGGCCCGCGCTCGACGATCTCGCCCGCGTACATGACCGCGGCGCGGTCGCAGAGCTGCGCGACCACGGGCAGGTCGTGGGTGACGAGGAGCAGCGCGAGCCCGAAGTCGCGGCAGAGCGAGTCGAGCAGCTCGAGGATCTGCGCCTGCACCATCACGTCGAGGGCCGTCGTCGGCTCGTCCGCGATCAGCACACTCGGCTTGCAGGCAAGGGCCATTGCGATCGCCGCCCGCTGACGCATGCCGCCCGAGAACTCGTGCGGGAACCGCTCCGCGCGGCCCGGCGGAATCCCCACCGACTCGAGCAGCTCGCCGACGCGCACCCGCGCCGCCCGCCCGGACGCCCGCTCGTGCAGCTCGAGCGCCTCGGCGATCTGCGCCCCGACGGTCTGCACCGGATTGAGCGCGTTCATCGCCCCCTGGAAGACGATCGCCAGCTCCGTCCAGCGGTGGGGGCGGATCGTGTCCTCGCCTCCGGCCAGGATGTCGCGCCCATCCAGGAGCACGCGGCCCGAGACGGTCGCGCTCGGCGGCAGCAACCCGAGCAGCCCGAGCACCGTCGTCGTCTTGCCGCAGCCGGACTCGCCGACCAGCCCGAGCCGCTGGCCCGCGTCCAGCACGAGGCTCACGCCCTGAACCGCGTGCAGCTCCCGCCCGTCGCCGAGGTCAAACCAGACGTGCAGGTCCTCGAGCTCCAGCAGGGCGCTCATACGGAATCCGGGCTCCGTCCGACCAGCGGGCGCAGACGGAAGCTGCGGGCGGACAGGTGGGCGACGCGCAGGCGCGGGTTGAGCGCGTCCTCGATCGCCCCGCCGATGAGACTGCAGCTGAGAATGATCACCGCGACGAGCAGGCCGGGGGGAACGATCGCCCACCACGCGCCGGTGGAGATGGCGGCGCGCTGGAAGGCGTTCTCGATCATCTTCCCGAGCGAGATTCGGCTCGGGTCGCCGAGGCCGAGGAACGACAGCGCCGTCTCGTCGAAGATCGCGACCGCGATCGTCAGCACGGTGTTCGCGATCAAGAGCGGCGCAACCTGCGGCAGCACGTGCCGGAAGACGATCCGCCAGTGGCCCGCGCCGAGCGCGCGCGCCCGCTTCACGTAGACCCGCTCGCGGACGCTCTTCACCTGCGCGCGGATCACGCGGGCGGTGCTCGTCCAGAGCAGGATCCCGATCACGATCACGATGTGGAAGAGGCTCGGCCCCCAGATCGCCGCGACGACGATCATCAGCGGCACGTCCGGGATGACGAGGAAGTAGTCGGTGATCCGCATCAGGACGGTGTCGACCTTGCCGCCGAAGTAGCCCGCGGCCAGTCCGATCGTCCCGCCGATCACCATCGAGACGAACGTGGCCGCGAAGCCGACCACGAGGGAGATCCGGGCGCCCCACATCAGCAGCGTGACCATGTCGATGCCGCCGTCGTCGAGCCCGAGCGGGTGGCTCAACGAGGGATGGCCGAAGACCGGCCCGACCTGCTCGTGCTGGTCGTAAGGCGCGATCACGGGGGCCAGGACCGCGCAGAGGATGATCACGAGCAACACCACTGCGCCGACCGCCGCCGACGGCCGGCGCTTGATCGCCTGCCAGACGATCCCGCGACGCGACCGGATCGGCTCGGCCTCGATGACGGCGCCGGGCTCTCGGACGGCGACGCTCATCGGCTCACTCCGTGATCCTCGGGTCGAGCTTGAAGTACAGGAGGTCGGCGAGCAGGTTGAAGAAGACCACCGAGACGGTGAGCACGAGGAAGGCCCCCTGCAGCATCGGGTAGTCGCGCTGCAGCACTGCGTCGTAGACCGCGCGGCCGATCCCCGGCCACGAGAAGACCGTCTCGATCAGGATCGCCCCCGCCACGATGTAGCCGAGCGAGAGCGCGACCAGCGTCGAGATCGGCAGCATCGCGTTGCGCAGCGCGTGGCGGCGCAGGATCGCCCAGGACTGCAGCCCCTTGGCCCGTGCCGTGAGCACGTAGTCCTCACCGAGGGTCTCGAGCATCGCCGAGCGGACGATCAGCGTGTACTCGCCGTAGAGCACGAGCCCGAGCGTCAGCGCGGGCAGGGTGATGTGCGCCGCCAGGTCCTTCACGTGCGTCCAGAAGGGCGGGTCGATCAGGAACTCGTTCGACATCCCGCCCGTCGGCAGCACGCCGGCGAACAGGATCACGAGCATCAGCCCGAGCCAGTGCGTCGGCATCGAGTAGAAGCCAAGCGCGGTGGTCACGGTCGCCCCCTCCCCGAATGTGCCGCGCCGCCAGGCCGCGAGAATGCCGGTCAGCGTCCCCAGGACGATCGCGAAGATCGTCCCGAGCGAGACCATCGGGATCGTGTTGATCAGCGCCGTGCGCAGGTTGTCCGAGACCGGCTGGCTGTTCGCGAACGAGACGCCGAGGTTCCCGTGGGCGAGCTGCTTCAAGTAGATGACGTACTGCTCGAACTTCGACTTGTCGAGCCCGAACTGCCGCTTGATCGCCTCACGCGTCTCGGGCGTCGCGTGCGGGACCCGCGCGAGGTTCGTGACAGCGCTCCCGGGCGCGAGCCGGAAGAGGACGAAGTTGATCGTGACCGCGATGAGGACGGTCAGGACGGCGAACGCCACCCGCTTGATGACGTAGTCCGCGCCCTTCAACGACGGCGACCCCCGTTCGCGCCCGCCTCTACAGCCTGTGCACCCTCGTGAGGCTGAGCTTGTTGATCGAGTTGAACGGGCCCTGCGGCGAGGCGACGAGGCCGCCCCAGCTCTTGCTCACTGCCCAGACGAAGTCCTGCGCCGCCAGCCACAGGTACGGCCGCTTGGCGTTCAGGTACTTCTGCATCTTCCAGACGATCGCCTTGCGCTTGGCCTGGTTCGGCGTCAGCTGCTGTTGCGAGTACATCGCGTCGTAGCGCTTGTCGCAGAAACCGCTGTCGCTCCAGCCGCCGAACTGTGCGCAGGTGACCACGGAGAGCATGAAGTCGGGATCGATCAGCGCGACCCAGTCCCACATCGCGAGGTCGAACTTGAGGTACTTGTTGTCGGGCGCTGTGATCGCGTCGAAGGCCGCGGTCGAGTCGAGCGCGCGCTGTCGCAGCTGGATGCCGATCTTCTTGAAGTCCGGCTGGAGGATCTGGAACGTCCGGTTCGTGCTCGGGACGTCTGTCGGCGTGATGACGTCGTAGGACATCTTGTGGCCGCCCGCGACGCGGATCCCGCCCGCACTCTTTTTGAAGCCTGCCTTGTCGAGGATCCTGTTCGCGAGCGCGAGGTCGAACTTCTCGGGCTTCACGGCCGGGTTGTGCCACGCGCCCGTGGCGGGCGGGATGATCGTGCTCGCGGGCTTCGCGTAGCCGAGGAAGACGACGCGGATGATCTGCTTGCGGTCGATCGCGTGCGCCATCGCCTCCTTCACCTTCAGGTTCAGGAGCTCGCGGTGCGAGGTCTTCTTCGGGTTCGAGTTGATGATGAAGTCGGTCTGGTCGACCCCCGGCGTCGTGCGAACATTGAACGACTTCCTGAGCGTCTTGATCGCCGTCGCGGGCACTGCCTCGATCGCGTCGATCTCGTGGGCCTTGAGCGCCGAGACCAGCGCGTCCTCGTTCGTAAACATCCGCAGGCCGAAGGCGTCGACCTGCGGCTTCTCGCCGTAGAAGGAGCCGTTGCGCTGGAAGAGGGCGATGTCGTTCTTCTTGAACTTGGCGAGCTTGAATGGGCCGGCGCCCACGAGCGGGTTGTTGGAGAACGTCTTCAGGTCGTTCCCATTGTGGCCCGTGTGCTTGCTCCAGACGTGCTGGGGGAGGATCGCGAACTGCTGGAACTGGCCGAGGACGTTGCCGGGCGCCTTCGTGTAGTTGACGACGAGAGTCGTCGGGTTCGGCGCCTTCGCCCTGGAGATGTGCGCGATCAGGCCGGCCGCGTTCGCGGCGCCGCCCGAGGCGTACTTGATGTCGGTGTTGATCGTCCAGGCGGCGTCCTTCGCGGTAAGCGGCTTGCCGTCCGTCCACTTCGCGCCCTTGCGCGTCTTGAACGTCCAGGTCTTGCCCCCGTTCGTCGCCTTCCACGAGGTGGCGAAGTCGGCGACGAACTTCCGGTTGGCCTTGTCGTACTGGACGAGGAGGGGGTAGACGTACTCGAAGGTCGAATAGGCGTCCTGGTTGAAGGCAACGTACGGGTTCAACGAGTCGATCCGCGAGCTCGTGCCGAGCCTGAACGTGCCGCCGCTCTGCGAGCCCGAGCCGCTGGCCGTCGCCCCGTAGCCGGCCAGTCCGGCCGTGAGGCACCCCGTAGCGAGCGCCGCCAGCCACCGCATCTTCATGTAGCCCTCCTCCTTTTCACGCCCAGAGGGATTCCTCGAGCATGAGCGTACGCCGATCCGCGTCGAGCGTATACCGAACCCCGAGCGGAATCGAGGCCAGGTGCTTGCCGTGGCCGAGCGGGAGGCGGTAGAGCACCGGCACGCCGAGCGGCTCAAGATGCTCCTCGAGCACGTCCTCGAGCGAGCGGGAGCGCGCCCAGTCGGAGACCGGCCGCAGGTCGCCCCAGTCGCAGCCCTCCATCTCGCCGACGACCACGCCCGCCACCCGGTCGAGCTTTCCCGCGTGCTTCAGCTGGGTGAGCATCCCGTCCACGTAGTACGGCGGCGCCTTGTAGTCCTCGAAGAAGAGGATCGCGCCGTCGAGCTCGATCTCCCAAGGCGTCCCCATCGTCTGCAACAGGAGCCACAGGCACCCGCCGACCAGCGGCGCGGTGGCGGCGCCGCCTCGGATCGCGCGGACGTATGGATCGTCCGGGTTGGGCGGGACCGGCCCGGTCGCGTCTTGAGTGAGCACGTCCAGCAGTCGCTTGCGCGTGAACTCCGTCGCTTCGGCGGAGCCGACGCCGACGAGGCCGTTGCCGTACACGCTCGGCATCCCGGTGCGCTGGCGGATCGCGACATGCAGCGCGGTGATGTCCGAGAACCCGACCAGCGGCTTGGGGTTCGCGGCGATCGCGTCGAAGTCGAGGTACGGGATCGCCTGCGCCGAGCCATAGCCGCCCTGGAGCGCCTGGACGACGTCGACTTCGGGGTCGGCGAAGAGGGCGTTCAGGTCGGCGGCGCGGTCTTCGGGGTCGCCCGCGACGTAGTCGTCCCGTGCGTAGACGTGCTCAGCCAGTACAACCCGATAGCCCTGCGACTCCCACCACTCGACCCCGCGCAGCACCTCCGAGCGCGAGTCGTAGGGGCTCGCCGGCGCGGCGACGCCGATCGTGCCTCCAGGCGGGAGGGGCCTCATGCGCGCGTTTCTACAGGAAGGTCCGCGCGGCGCGGCCGCGGG
>JBKPFI010000441.1:0-3425 GCA_046728775.1 Actinomycetota bacterium
GCGAAGGCGACGCGCTCGTCGACGTGCTGCACTCCAACGGGAGCGACGACATCATCCTCGTCTCGCGCAAGGGCCAGGCGATCCGCTTCCACGAAAGCCAGGTGCGGCCGATGGGGCGCGCGACCTCGGGCGTGAAGGGCATGGGGCTGCGCAAGGACGACGAGGTGATCTCCGCCGGGATCGCCGACGACGAGCTCGACATGCTCGTCGTGACCGAGCAGGGCTACGGCAAGCGGACGCGCATGGCGGACTATCCCGTGAAGGGCCGCGGCGGGCTCGGGGTCAAGACGGTTCAGCTCACCGAGGCGCGCGGCCAGCTCGCCGGGGCGCTTCCGGTGCGCGAGGGCTACCAGCTGATGCTGATCTCGAACGGCGGCACCGTGATCCGGTTGCCCGTCGACGAGATCAAGCGGCTCGGCCGCTCGACCCAGGGTGTGATCGTGATGCGCCTGCGCGGCGACGAGCAGTTTTCGAGTATCGCCCTCGTTGCCGAGTCGGAGGCCGAGGCCGACGTCGAGGCGGTTGCGGCGCCAGAAACCGACAGGAACGCTTAAGTTCCCGGGCTCCCTTCCATAGCTCGAAGCAGGTCGGTATAACTTTCGGAAGGTAAACCCTCTCCTGAAGGGGCACGTGATGGCGTACGACAAGGCCGCTGATTTCCTCGAGCCGATCGATCTTGCCGAGCATCTCGACAAGGTCGAGCTGTATCTCGGGCAGGTTTGCCAGATCGCCGGGATCTCGAAGATGCAGCTCGACTACTGGACGAACAAGGCCCAGATCCCGACCAAGGGCAACAAGCAGCGCATCTACGACATCGACGCTCTCGAGACGGTGATGCTGATCAAGCAGGCAAAGGACAAGGGCCTGAACCTCGGTGCCGCCATCGAGGCCGCGCGGCGCTTCCGCGAGACCAACGCAGCGCCCGCCGACTAGTTTCCGCGAAGCGTCTCGGCCGCCTGTTCGGGCGCGAGCGTGTTGATGTAGTGGCCTGCTCCGAGCTCGAGGGAGGCGAGGACGGTCAGCCGGGGGAGCAGCTCGAGGTGCCAGTGGCCGCTCTCATGGAGCCAGAGATTCGCCGGCCGCGCGCCCTCCGTGGCCGCGAGTCGTCGTAGCGCCTCGGCCGCGAGTTCGAGCGCCGCGGCGAGCAGTGGGCTGTCGAACCCGTCTGCCTCGTGCTCGAGCGGAGCGACCAGGCACTCGTAGGGCGCCCGGCTGGCGTACGGACAGAGGAGCACGAGCCCGCCACGCTCATCGACAACGCGGATGCGTTGGGCGCGCTCCCGCTGGAGGTAGTCGCAGAGCCGGCAACCGACGCCGCGCTCGGCCTTCGAGCTCGGCGGCTCATCGTCGAGCCAGACGAGCTGCGAGTGCGAGTGCGGGAGGCTCGCCCCGGCCGCGCGCCCCTCGTTAACGCCGGCGAAGAGGGTCTTGCCCTCCTCGCGAGCAGCTGCGGCGCGCAACCGCCAGGCCTCGGCGACGAGCCCGAGCTGCGGGGCTTGGAGCTCGGCGAGCGAGCGTACGTGCTCCGGTGAGTGGACGACAACCTCCTGGCGCTCGAAGGCCGGGTACTTGTTCGGGACCACACGCACCGACCAGCCCGGCGTGTTCGGCTCGCGCCCGTCGGCCGGAAGCCCGAGCACCTCCGGGGGCGTTCTGTCCTCGCGTCCCTCGCAGAACGGGCAGGCGTCGAGCTCCTCGTCGGTGACCGGCTCGAGTCGGGGAGCATCGGCACCGGGTCTCGACGAGCGGCCCGGTGCGACGGCGACGAGCCGCCCCGTCAGCGGGTCTACCCGCAGATCAGCGCTCAGCGCCGGAGTTCGTCTTCTCGAGGAAGGGCCGGAGCAGGTCGAGCGGCGCCGGGAAGACGATCGTCGTCGACTGCGAGGCACCGAGCTCGAGCAGCGTCTGCAGGTAGCGAAGCTGGAGCGCGATCGGGTGTGCCTCGATCACGAGCGCCGCGTCCTTCAGGCGCTCGGAGGCCTGGAACTCGCCCTCCGCGTTGATCACCTTCGCGCGGCGCTCGCGCTCGGCCTCGGCTTGGCGAGCCATCGCGCGCTGCATCCCGGACGGGATCTCGACGTCCTTCACCTCGACGATCGAGACCTTGATGCCCCAGGGCGAGGTGGCCTCGTCGATGATCTCCTGCAGGATCGCATTGATCTTGTCGCGCTCCGAGAGCAGCTCATCGAGCAGGTGCTGGCCGAGTACCGACCGCAGCGTCGTCTGTGCGATCTGCGAGGTCGCGGCCAGGAAGTTCTCGACCTGGACGATCGCCGCCTTCGGCTCGACGATTCGGAAGTAGGCGACCGCGTTCACCCGCACCGGGACGTTGTCCTTGGTGATGACCTCCTGCGGGGGGACGTTGAGCGTGATCGTGCGCAGGTCGACCTTGACCATCCGGTCGACGATCGGGATCAGGATGAACAGGCCGGGTCCCTTGGGCTCCGGCAGCAGCCGGCCCAGGCGGAAGATGACGCCCCGCTCGTACTCGCGCGCGACCTTGATCGCCGAGATCAGGAACAGCAGGACTATGAACAGGAGGACGACAACGATGATCAGCGCTGCGGTCACGGCGCGATCCTACTCCTACGCCTGCGTGGCCACGGGTGAAGCTGCTCCAAGAACGTGCGTTGGACGGCCGCGCAGGCAAAGCCCGCACGGCCTCTCTGGTCGGCGCCGCCGAGTCGGCGCCTTATAAAGGCTCGACCTCAAGAACAAGACCGGGGTCGACTGCGGCGACGCGGACCCGCTGTCCCGGCCTCAGCGGCCCGCCGTTCGTGGGCTTCGCGCGCCAGAGCTCGCCGTGCACGAAGACCAGGTCGTCCCGGCGGGCCTCGCCGATCTCGCCCACCATGGTCTGCGGGCCGACGGTCACCGGCCGGCGGCGCACCTGTACCGCCTTGGTCAGCGCGAACGCCCAGAAGCTGCCGAGCACGAGCGCGAAGGCGACCAGGAGCGGGGTGTTGACGTCGTTGTACGGCGAGGGCGCGTTGTGAAAGAGCATCAGCGAGCCGACGACGATGCTGATCAGGCCGGAGACGGTCAGCGCGCCGTGCGTGACGACGTGCGCGTCGATCACGAGCAGCGCTGCGCCGAGGATGAGCAGCGCCAGCCCCGCCCAGCTGATCGGCAGCACCGCGAAGCCGAAAAGCGCCGTCAGCAGCGCGACTGCCCCGAGCGCGCCGGGCAGCACCACTCCCGGGTGGAAGATCTCGAAGCCGATCCCCGCGATCCCCGCGAGGAAGAGCAGCGGGATGATGTTCGGGTCGATCAATGCGTTCAGCAGGCGGGTGAAGAAGCCGGGGTTGGCCTGGTCGATCCGCGCGTTCGCGGTGTGCAGGGTGAAGTTCTTCCCGACGGTCTTGCGGCCGTCGATCTTGTTCAGCAGCGCGGGCAGCGAGGGGGAGATGTCGTCGATCACGTTC
>JBKPFI010000311.1:0-4243 GCA_046728775.1 Actinomycetota bacterium
GGGGCGCTGTGCACCCCGGGGGGGGGGGCCCCCCCGCCCCCCCCCCCACGGCCATGCACGCGGCCTCCGGTGTTCGCGTTCCTGCCCTGCTCGCGGTTGCGAAGAGCGACGGGTTCATCACCCTGCCGGACGAGCGCGCCCTCTACCGGCGCGTCGCCTCGTCGCGGAAACGGCTGATCGTGTTGCCGCTCTCTGCCGGGCATGGCTGGGAGATGCTCGCGTTGCCGCATTTCGAGCACACGCTCACGGAGTTTCTCGTCGAGCACGCGTCGTGACACCGACGACCACCGAGTACGCGGTTCTCGGGCTGCTCGCGGCCGGGGAGGCCTCGGGCTACGACCTCGCGCGCGCGGCCTCGCGCAGCATCGCGTACCTGTGGGCTCCCTCGCGCAGTCAGATCTACAAGGTGCTTCCGCGGCTCGTTGCGATGGGGTACGCGACAAAGCGGGACGTCGAGCAGCGGGGACGTCCCGACAAGCAGCTTTACCGGATCAGCCGGCGAGGACGGGCCGCGCTGAGGTCGTGGGTCGAGGACGTCGAACACGAGCCTGAGGGTGGCATCGGCGTCTTCCTGCTCAAGCTCCTCTTCGCCTGGACGGCGCCGACAGAGGCCGGCCTCCGCCAGCTCGACGCCTACCGCACGCTGATCGAGCGGCGCCTAACCGAGTTCGAAGAGCTGGAGCTCGGGCTCGGTCCGGACGACCCCGTCCAAGCGCGGGTCATGTTGCGGCACGGGATCGCCCGCGCCCGCGCGACGCTCGCCTGGGCGGAAGAAGCGCGACCGGCGCTGGAGCCCGCGCAGAGCGGCCGTTCGCCCGGCCCCGCCGGCCGCAGCCGGGCCGGAGCGGCCTAGGCGTGCCAGATCGTGCCATCCGGACGCGCGAGATCGTGGCGTCAAGCATCTAAGCTCCCCGCGTGCCTGCGCTCGTCGACACGACCATCAGGCTGCTCGGCCAGGAGCCGCTTGCCGGACGGATGCCGACGGCCGACCTGCTCCGGCTCGCGGATCTTCTCGACGACGCGGGCTTCGCGTACCTCGAAGTCTCCGGCGGCGGCGTCTTCGACACGGCTGTCCGCCGCGGCGTCGAGAGCCCCTGGGAGCGCATCCGCGCGCTCAACGAGCGGACGAAGACGCCGCTCGCGATGGCGCTGCGCGGCCGCTTCCTCGTCGGCTCCCGCCCAGTCGGCGGCGAGTTCGTCAGCCGCTTCGTCGCGTCGGCCGCCGAAAGCGGGATCGAGGTCTTCCGGCTCCACGACCCGCTGAACGACGTCGAGAACCTGCGCGAGGCGGGCCGGGCGATCACCGCTGCCGCCAAGGAGTTCGACGCCGGCCTCGTCTTCGGCTCCGGGTACACGAACGAGACGGAGGCGCTCGTGGAGCAGGCGCGCAAGCTGCCCGACCTCGGCGCGTCGCGGGTGCTCGTGCACGACCCGTCGAGCTCGCTGCAGCCGCAGCGCGCGCAGGAGCTCGTCAAGACGCTCGCCGAGGCGAGCGGCCTCCCCGTCGGGCTCTACTGCCAGGGCGCGGGCGGGAACGCGATGGCCGCCGGGCTCGAGGCGGCGCGGGCCGGCGCGGACCTCGTCGCCTGCGCCGTCTACCCGGTCGCGCTGACGGTGCACCGAATCTCCGGCGAGGCGCTCTCGACCGCCCTGGCGGGACTCGGGCTCGACACCGGAGTCGACGTGGACGCGCTCTGGCAGGCGTCCGAGCTCGTCGACGAGCACATCGGGGACGAGCCCGTGGCGCCGCTCGCGCCCCGGATCTCGGTGCGCGCCGCCGAGCACCGCGTACCGCCCGGGCTCGTGGCCTCGCTCGACACGCACCTGCGCGCGCTCGCCGCGGGAGACCGGCTCGACGAGGTGCTCGAGGAGCTGCGGAAGATCCGCGAAGAGGTCGGTTGGCCGCCCATCGCCTCGCCGATCGGCCAGATCCTCGGCTCGCAGGCGCTGCTGCACGTCCTCTCCGCGAGCCGCTACCAGACCGTCGTCGACGAGCTCCGCTCCATGATCGACGGCCGCTACGGCAGCCCGCCGGGGCCGATCGACGCGTCGGTCAAGCGCGCGGTAACCCTCTCCGGCGGCGCGCCGGAGGAGGAGGCTCCGGTCGACCTCGACTCGCTCCGCGCAGAGGCGAAAGGGCTCGCCTCGAGCGAAGAGGAGCTCCTGCTGCTCGCGCTCTTCGGCGAGGAGGCCGAGCCGCTGCTGCAGACGATCCGGGGGCGGGCGAACCGCGAGGAGAGCCTGGCCGCGGGCGGGGTCGACCAGACGCGGGCCGAGCGGATCCGCGAGATCGTGCGCATCGTCCAGGAGTCGGGTGTGGGCGAGGTCACCATCGAAGACGCCGGCATGCGCGTCTCGGTGAGGCGCACACCCGAGCCGTTCGAGCCGCCGCTCGCCGGCGCAGCGGCCGAGACCGCAGGCGAGCGCACCGCCGCCGCGGAGCCGCCGTCCCCGGCAAGCGACGGCTTCGTGCGGATCGAGGCGCCCATGGTCGGCGTCTTCTACCGCGCGCCGCAGCCGGGGGCGCCGCCCTTCGTCGAGGAGGGCGACACCGTGGCTTCCGGACAGACGCTGTGCATCCTCGAGGCGATGAAGCTGATGAACGAGATCAAGGCGGACGCCCCGGGCATCGTCCGCGCGATCCATGTCGGCAACGCGGAGCCGGTCGAGTTCGGGCAGCTCCTGTTCGAGCTGGAGCCTGTGGGGCCGCCTCCGCTCGACGCGCTCTAGGCGGCGCGTCGTGTTCAACCGCGTCCTGGTCGCAAACCGTGGAGAGGTCGCCGTCCGCGTGATCCGCGCCCTGCACGAGAGCGACGTCGAGGCCGTCGCCGTCTACTCCACGGCCGACCGCGAGTCGCTGCACGTGCGCCTGGCCGACCGCGCCGTTTGCGTGGGCCCGCCGCAGGCGAGCGAGAGCTACCTGAAGATCCCGTCGCTGATCGCAGCCGCGACGACGACCGGCTGCGAGGCAGTCCATCCGGGCTGGGGCTTCCTCGCCGAGAACCCGGCCTTCGTCGAGGCGTGTGCCGACAACGACCTCGTCTTCGTCGGCCCGAGCGCAGACGTCATGGCGCGCATGGGCGACAAGGTGCAGGCAAAGCTGGAGATGCGGGCGGCGGACGTCCCGATTGTCCCGGGCACCGAGGGGGCGGCGACCCTCGAGGAGTCCCAGGAGGCGGCCGAGGAGGTCGGTTACCCGGTGCTGCTCAAGGCCTCGGCCGGCGGGGGCGGGAAGGGCATGCGGCTCGTCGAGTCCGCGGACGGCCTCGAGCGCGCGTACTCGACGGCGTCGCTCGAGGCCGAGGCCGCCTTCGGAGACGGGAGCCTGTACCTCGAGAAGGCCGTCTCGCCCGCGCGCCACGTCGAGATCCAGGTGCTTGCGGACGGTCAGGGCGGCGTCCTGACGCTCGGGGAGCGCGAATGCTCGATCCAGCGGCGGCACCAGAAGCTGATCGAGGAGTCGCCGTCCGTCGCGCTCGACGACGAGAGGCGCGAGGAGATGGAGGCGGCCGCCGAGCGCGCCTGCCACGCGATCGGGTACCGCAACGCCGGGACGTTCGAGTTCCTGCTCGGGCCCGACCGCTCCTTCTACTTCATCGAGCTGAACGCGCGGCTGCAGGTCGAGCACCCGGTGACCGAGCTCGTGACGGGGAGGGACATCGTCCGCGAGCAGCTGCACGTCGCGGCGGGTGAGCCGCTGGGGCGGACCGGACGCGCGCAGCGGCGCGGACACGCGATCGAGGTGCGGCTGAACGCCGAGGATCCGCGCAACGACTTCGCGCCGTCGCCGGGGAAGATCACGCGCTTCCGGCCGCCGCTCGGCCCCGGCGTCCGGCTCGACACCTACGTGCAGGACGGCGCCGAGGTACCGCCGCACTACGACTCGCTGCTCGGAAAGCTGATCGTGTGGGACGAGACGCGGCCCCACGCGATCGAGCGCGCGCTGCGGGCGCTCGGCGAACTCCAGCTCGAGGGCGTCCCGACGACGCGCGAGCTCGCGACGGACATCTTGCGCAGCGAAGAGTTCGGCAGCGGCCGGTACTCGACGGGCTACCTCAGGGAGGCGGCGGAGCGCCTGCCGGCGATCGTCGGTTGACCGAGCCGCTCGTCTTTCACGGCCCGAACGGGTCGATCACCCTGACGGCGACGGCGCTGTCGCGTCTTGTCGCGCAGGCGGCGCAGAGCGTCGACGGGGCCCGAGTACGGCGCCCGAAGCGCGCGGTCGAGGTCGAGCACGGCGGCG
>JBKPFI010000372.1:0-12043 GCA_046728775.1 Actinomycetota bacterium
GCTGTAGGCCGCGGCTAGCTCCGGGTCGCCGGCGATGTCCGGTGCCGTGCGGAGCTGGGCGAGCGCCTGCTCTTCGATCGAGTGCGCGTCGCTGAGGTAGTTGGTGAGCTGCTCGTCGATCGACTCGGGCACGGGGCTCGCGTTCCCCGTTGGCCTACGAAGTAGTCCTCGCGGCCGTTGGCGTCTGCCGAGATACCGGGTGGTATCCGCTGAGACTACTCGCGCTCAGCCGACGACGAACGTGCCTGGTCGCGTCGTACGACAGCGAAGGCGAAGGGAGTCGACGTGTTCCCGGCCTCGTCGGTACAGGTCCCGGTCGTGCTTCCGTGAGCACTCGGGGGTATCTCACGGGAGTACTCCGCGGTATCTTCGGAGACGAATGATCACCGACGTCAACCCGTTCGTGTACTCCCGGCCCCTCGCGCCGGAGCAGATCGTCGACCGTGACGAGGAGACTCGGCTCCTGCTCAAGAACGCGGTCGGCGGGCACTACGTGCGGCTCTACGCGCCGCGCAAGTACGGGAAGACGAGCCTCCTCCGCCGCGCCCTCGCCGACGGCGAGCGGCAGGAGGGGCTGGTGCCGGTGCTCGTCGACCTCTACGGGGTCGTCTCGCTCGCCGACGTCGCCGTGCGCTTCGAGCGCGCCTACGCAAAGGAGCTGCGCGGCGCGATTCGCAGCCGCGTCGAGGAATTCCTCCAGAAGACGGGCCTCGGGCTCTCGCTGGGCGCCTTCGGGATCAGCGCAAGGCTGCAGCTGGAGCCGAAGACCGACCCGCTGCCTGCGCTGCACGCCCTCCTCGACCTGCCGCTCCGGCTCGAGGAGTCCGGCGGCTTCCGCGCCTACATCGCGCTCGACGAGTTCCAGGACGTCGGCAAGGTGCCTGCGCTCGACGGGATCCTGCGCAGCCATATCCAGTTTCAGGGCGACGTGGCGTCGTACGTCTTCGCGGGCTCGGAGCCCGGGCTGATGAAGCAGCTCTTCGAGCGCAAGGAGGCTCCGCTCTACGGCTCCGCCGTCCCCGTCCGGCTCGGCCGGCTGCGCGACCAGGACCTCGCGGAGTACGTGTCGGCGCGGTTCCGGGAGACGGACCGCGGTGTGGGGGAGGCGTTGAACCCGCTGCTCGCCTCGGCGAAGGGCCATCCCCAGCGGGCGATGCTGCTCGCCCACCGACTGTGGGAGGAGGTCGAGGCGGGCGGCGCGGCCACGCTCGGGGACTGGGAGCAGGCGCACGCCGAGGCGCTGGCGGAGCTCCAGCCCGAGTTCGAGGCCCAGTGGCGCGGGCTCGACACGGCCGAGCAGAAGACGCTGCGCGCGATCATCGCCGGCGACGGCTCGCCCTACCGAACGGCAGTGCTGGAGCGGCTGGCGCTGACGAAGCCGAGCGCGCAGAAGGCGCTCCAGCGGCTCAGCGCCCGGGCCGAGATCGAGCCCGACGCCCGGAGGCAGGCGATCGTCGACCCGCTCTTTGCGGAGTGGATCGCGGCTCTGGCCTAGTCGACGAGCGCTCTCTTCAGGCCCGCGAGCCCTTCGCGCTGCACTCCGTCGAGCCCCTCGAGGTGCCCGTAGCGCGCGAGCACCGCGCAGAGCTGGATCGCGAGCACGCGCGCCCGCAACAGCTGTGCGTCGTTCACCAGCCCGTACGCGTCGAGAAACGCACCGCGGCCGTCCGGCGGCACGAAGCTCCAGAGGAGTGGCAGGTCGATCGCCGGATCGGCCAGGCAGATGTCGCCCCAGTCGATCACGCCGGTCGCCGTTCGTTCACGAGCACGTGGCGGAAGTGGAGGTCGCCGTGGACGAGCGTCGGCGGCTCCGGCGGCGGCAGGCGCTCGGCCTCCTCGAGGAGGCCCGCGACGTGCGCCGGTGCCCGCCAGAGGCCGAGCCCCTCGAGCTCGCGGAGCTCCTCCCGGGCCATGGCGGCCCGCCTCGGCATGTCGGCGCGACCGTTGGGATCGGGCGGAAGCGCGTCTTCGAGCTCGAGCTCGTGCAGCGTGCGGAGGAACCGCGCCAGCTCGAGCGCGACGGCGAGCCGGTCGTCGTCACCGAGCGCCGCGTCGCCCGCTTCGGCTCCCGGCAGGAGCTCGCAGCCAAAGAACGGCCACGGGTAGTCGCCGCTCGGGCCGGCGACGAAGACCGGGCGCGGCACGGGCAGCGGCAGGAGTGCGGCGAGCTTCGGCAACACGGCGATCTCGCACTCGATCCCTGGGATCGCAATTGCGCGCCGCGGGAACCGGAACGCGTAGCGCTCGTCCGCGATCCAGACGCTGTTGTCCCACCCCTCGGCGAGCCTGCGCAGCGAATGCAGCTCGAGCTCGGGGAAGCGCGCCAGCAATCGGCGCACCAGCTCCTCGTCCACGACCTCGGCGGCCCAAGCCGGCACGCCTTCACCCTAGTGACGCTAGATTCGAGGGCGTGCGACCGCTCGTGGGCATCACGACCTACATCACGCCGGTGGAGTACGGCGACTGGCAGGAGGAGGCGGCACTCGTGCCCGCGGACTACCTGCGCGCCGTCGAGCGCGCCGGTGGGCGGCCGCTGCTCGTTCCCCCGAGCGACGACCCCGTGGACGACACGCTCGATGCCCTCGACGGCGTGATCTTCTCCGGCGGGTCCGACGTCGATCCCGCGCTCTACGGGCAGGACGCCCACCCGGAGACGAAGGGCTTCGTCGCCGAGCGTGACCGCGCCGAGCTCGCGTTGCTGCAGGCGGCTCTCGCGCGCGACATGCCGGTGCTTGCCGTGTGCCGAGGCTCGCAGGTGCTGAACGTCGCGCTCGGCGGCGACCTCGTCCAGCACCTGCCCGAGGTCGTCGGCGACGACAAGCACAAGGAGACACCCGGGGAGTTCGCCGAGCACGATGTCGAGCTCCACCCCGGCACGCGCATCGGCTCGCTGCTCGGCGACCGTGCGCCGGTCAAGTCGCACCACCACCAGGGCTTCGGGCGTCTCGGCTCAGGGCTGCGCGAGGCGGCACGAGCGGACGACGGCACGCTCGAGGCGATCGAGGACCCCTCGCGCCGGTTCGCGCTCGGGGTGCTGTGGCACCCGGAGGCAAGCGAGGACCTGAGGCTGTTCGAGGCGCTGGTCGAGGAGGCGCGTGCGTACCGGCGGAGCCGGCTGGCCGCCGAGCTACCCTCGCGCCGGTGAACGGCTTGGCCGCGACCGCGCAGCGCGTGCGCCTCTACGGCGGCGCGGCGGCGCGCGTGGCGCTGCGGGGGCGCGGCAAGGACGGCGTCGCGGACGCCACCGAGCGGCCGGTCTTCGTCGTCGGCTCGCCGCGCTCCGGCACGACCTTCATGGCCGGCTGCCTCGGGGGGCTGCCGGGCTTCGTCGACCTCGGCGAGGTCGGGCCGTTGAAGGCGTCGATCGAGCAGCTCTCCGGCCTGCCGGCGGAGGAGGCCGCGCGGCGCCTGCGACAGACGCTCGAGCGCGTCCGGGCTCTGGCCCTCGTTCGGGGCCTGCGAGCGGTCGAGCAGACGCCGGAGACGGTGTTCGTGCTCGCCGCGGCGCTTCGGGCCTACCCCCGGGCGAAGGTCGTGCACATGGTCCGGGACGGCCGCGACGTCGCCTGCTCGCTGCTGGAGAAGGGCTGGCTCGGCGACGACCGGGCCGCGACCGACGACGTCGGCCTGCCCTACGGCAGCCACGCGCGCTCGTGGGTCGAGCCCGACCGCGCGGGGGAGTTCGAGCACGCGAGCGAGGCGCGGCGGGCAGGATGGGCCTGGCGCAGCTACCTGAGCGCGGCCCGCGCCGCGGCTCCGGACGCGCTCGAGGTGCGCTACGAGCAGCTGGCGGCGGATCCGGGCGGGACGGCGTCGCGCATCGCCGCCCACGTCGACGGAGACCCCGAGCCACTGGCGCAGGCACTGAGCGCCGTACACGCCGACTCGGTCGGCCGCTGGCGCCGCGACCTCGCACCGGAGCAGGTCGCGGACGTCGAAGCAGAGGCCGGCCCGCTGCTGCGCGAGCTCGGCTACGCGTGATCCGGCTCCCGGCCGAGCGGATCCCGACGATCCCGGAGCCCGCCCGCGCGGTCCTGCGCAACGCGATCTGGACGTACGGCCGCGCGACCGCCCGGGCGAGGCCGCTGCCGGACTTCCTCATCCTCGGCGCGCAGAAGGCGGGGACGACCGCGCTCTACGCCTACCTGCGCCGTCATCCGGCGATCACCGGACCGTCGTGGAAGGAGGTCAGCTACTTCGACCGCCACTACGCCCGCGGCGAGGCCTGGTACCGCGGCAACTTCCCGAACCGATCGCGTGCCCGGGGCAAGCTGGTCGGCGAGGCGAGCCCGAGCTACCTCTTCCACCCGCTGGGGCCGGAGCGCGTGCGGGCGCTGCTCCCGGGGGCGCGGCTGATCGCCCTCGTCCGCAACCCCGTCGAGCGCGCCTTCTCGCAGTACAACCACGAGGTCGCGCTCGGGCGCGAGCCGCTTTCGTTCGAAGAGGCGCTGGACGCGGAGGAGGAGCGGCTGCGCGACGAGGTGGAGCGGCTCGTGGCCGACCCGCGCTACTTCAGCCGCGCCTGGTGGAGCCACACGTACAAGGCGCGCGGGCGTTACGCGGAGCAGCTCGAGCGCTGGCTCGCGGTCTTTCCGCAAGAGCAGCTCCTCGTCGTGCCGACCGACGACCTCAGCGCAGACCCGCAGGGCACCCATGCGCGCGTGCTGGAGTTCCTCGGCGCGGCGCCGCACCGCCTCGACTCGTACCCGCGCGTCTTCGAGCGCCGGTACGCGGCGATGGATTCGGGGACTCGCGAGCGGCTGGGCGCGGAGTTCGAGGAGCCGAACCGGCGGCTCTACGAGCTGCTCGGCCGCGACCTCGGCTGGAGGTAGCGCGGCGCGGCCTGCCACGTCGCGGCAAGCGTGGCGAGGGAAACGGCCGCCAGCAGAACGTAGGGCAGCGCGTCTCCGGCAACCTCCGCCAGCCAGCCGCCGAGTGCCGGCCCGACGACGTTGCCGGCCGCCCAAGCGCCGTTCATCGCCCCGAACGCGAGGCCCGCGGCGATGCCGCGCCGCTCGGCAGCGTCGGTCAGGATCGTCATCCCGGGCGTATAGAAGCCGCCGTACGCGATCCCGGCGACGACGACGAGCCCTGCGACCACCGGCGCGGAGTCCGCCCACGCGAACGCGAGCGAGACGGCGATCGACCCGAGGAGGGCGAGCCGCACCGGCAACAGCCGCCCGCGTTGGTCGCTCAGGTGGCCGAGCACCGGGTTGAGGACCGTCTCGATCGCTGCGGTGACGAGGAAGACGGCGCCGATCGCGACGCCGCCCCAGTCGTGCTCGTGCAGCTTCAGCGGGACGAGGACCGTCAGCACGCCGAACATGAGCGCGGGGAGGACCAGCAGCCACATGCCGCCGAGCAGCTGCCGGTCGCCGCGGCGGAAGAGCTCCGAAAGCCTCTGCGGCTGAGCCGGGACGCCGGGGCTCACCGCCACCCACGCTGCGAGCCCAACGCCCAGGAGGCTGACGCCGACGAACGTCGCCCGGACGCCCGCGAGCGACGCGATCGCGCCGACGACCGGCCCGAGCAGCGCCCCGAAGACCGCCGCCCCCATCGTCGTCCCGATTAGCGCTCCACGTCGTTCCCGCGGCGCCGCCGCCACGAGCCACGCGAGGGCTCCCGCCCAGGAGAGCGCGCTGCCGACGCCCTGGAGCAGCCGCGCCGCGCCGAGCATCCACGCGCTGTCGGCCAGCGCAAAGGCGAGGCTCGCGGCCGCCGTCAGCGAAACGCCGGCGAGCGCCGCGCGCTGCGGGCCGAAGCGCGCCGCGGCGAGGCCGCTCGGGACGGAGGCCGTGAGCACTCCCGCCGCGTAGCACGCGGAGAGCACACCGGCGGCCGCCTTCGAGAGCCCGTAGGCGTTGACGAAGTGCGGCAGCAGCGGCGCGAGCGCGGTGAAGAAGGTGATGTCGAGGGCGACGATCGAGCTCAAAAGGACGACCAGGCGGCGCATCGTCCGACGGTAGCAAGCGGGTTAGCGCTGCAGATCGTGGCATCGAGCACGTAGTTCCCTAACCAGCGGCGCATGTTTGACGTCTCAACGGTCTCGAAAGGAAGGTCTTCGACCAGGCCACTGAGTGCGTGCTACCGCGCCGCCCGCGGACGCTCCGGTAGAGCCGATTCGAGTCGACTCCCAGACAGGAGGTCTCTGCGGTGGACAAGCGGTTGCTCTTACCCGTGCTTCTGGCCGTGGCGGCGGCGGTCGGCGTGGCCGCGTCGGCCCTGGCCGATGCCTCGCCTCCGCCGCGGCAGGCGCCAGGGGCGAAGGCCACGACCGTCGCGAAGCGGAAGGCGGTCCGCCGCGTCAACCCAACGCGCGTCCGCCGCCTCCGCCGCGCCGTGTGGCGCTGGCAGGCCGTGATGGGCGTCCGCCGCGCCACGTCTCGCGCCGCCTTGCGGACGCCTCGCGCGCTGCGCTACTGGAGCCGCCAGTCCCGGCGCGTTCGCCTCCTCGTGGCGCATCCGCCGCACCGGCGCGGGTGGCTCTGCATCCACCGCTTCGAGGGCGGCTGGCACGACGCCGGCGACCCGTACTGGGGCGGGCTGCAGATGGATCGCGGCTTTATGCAGACGTACGCACCGCGGGTCTTGCTGCGGCGCGGCTGGGCGGACCGCTGGACCCCGCTCGAGCAGATGTGGGTCGCCGAGCGCGCCCACCGCAGCGGACGCGGCTACTGGCCGTGGCCGAGTACGGCCCGCGCCTGCGGGCTGATCTAGCCGGCTGCCGTAGTCTTTCATCGTCGCGGGCGAGTTAGGCGACGGCGAAGCGGGAAAGGGCAAGGCATGAGCGAGACCGCAAAAGAGCCGTTCCAGACGCTGATCACCCGCGGCGAGGAGGAAGGCTGCGTCAACCTCTCGCAGTTCAACGAGCTCGTCGCCGAGCACGTGCTGGACGAAGTGGACATCGCGCGGCTCTACGAGGAGCTCGACGAGCGCGGGATCGAGCTGAGCGACGACTGCGGCCGGGAGACCCAGGACAGCACCTACGTCAACGGCGACCTCGCCGTCGCGACCACCGACGCGCTGCAGCTCTTCCTGAACGAGGCCGGACGCTGGCCGCTGCTGACGAAGGAGGAGGAGGTCGAGCTCGCGAAGCGGATCGAACGCGGCGACCAGGAGGCAAAGGAGCGGATGATCAACTCGAACCTCCGCCTCGTCGTCTCGATCGCGAAGCGGTACCAGGGGCACGGGCTCTCGCTGCTCGACCTGATCCAGGAGGGGATCATCGGGCTGATTCGCGCGGTCGAGAAATTCGACTGGCGGCGCGGGTTCAAGTTCTCGACGTACGCCACCTGGTGGATCCGCCAGGCGGTCCAGCGCGGGGTCGCGAACAAGTCCCGGACGATCCGCATCCCGGTCCACATCGCCGACCGAGAGCAGCGGATCGCGCGCGCCGAGCGCGAGCTGGCGCCGAAGCTCGGGCGGCAGCCCACCGAGGAGGAGGTCGCGAAGCAGGCAAAGCTGCCGCTGAAGCAGGTCCGGGAGGTGCGGCAGGCGGCCCGCGCGATCACCAGCCTCGACCGGCCGGTCGGCGAGGAGAGCGACGCGGTGCTCGGCGACATGTTCCCCTCGGAGCAGGCCGAGCCGGACGAGGAGCTGACGGTCAGCCTCGAGCAGGACGTGCTGCATCGGGCGGTCGCGCAGCTTCCCGACCGGGAGCGCGAAGTGGTCAAGCGGCGCTACGGGCTGGACGGCGACCGCGACCCGGCCTCGCTGGAGGCGATCGGGCGGGAGCTGGGGCTGACCCGCGAGCGGGTGCGGCAGATCGAGGCGAGCGCCCTCGAGCAGCTGGCGGTCAACCGCGAGATCGAAGCCCTCAAGGTCGCGTAGCGCTTCGTTCGGGCCTCTCCGGCCACGCGCCGACCAGCAGCGCGCAAGCGCCTATATGTTCACGCGCGCCCCCGGGTGGGTGGGGGTTTGGGACGGTACCGCGCCCCGGCGCACGCGTGTGTGCCGAATTCGTGCCGATTCTGTAACGAGCGTCGCTAGAGCAGCACGAGCGCGAGCAGGCCGCCGAACGCAGCGACGCCGAACGTCAGCCAGGCGACGTAGTCGCCGATCACGCCGCTGTGCAGGCTCCGCAGCACGTTCAGCCCGCCGCCCGTGAGCTCCAGCGCCCGCTCGCGTGCGCCCTGCGAGAGCAGCCGGTGGCGGTAGAGCGCAAGCAGCGCGAGGGCCACGGAGCCGATCACCGCGGCGAGCCCCCAGGCCACGCTTCCCGCCGGCAGCTTGAGGAGCGCGAGCGAGCCGACCGACTCGTGCACCTCGCGGCCCTGCAGCACGGTCGCCGCGTAGGACTGCCGGTCCTGGAAGACCGCCGCTGCGTGGACGACGTGATCCTCCAAGCCCGGCACGAGCGACAGGCCGACGCCGCCGAGCACGAGCGCGGCCGTCGGCACGAGCATCACCCAGTCGCTTCGTCGGGGCTCGCGCTCGACCTCGCGCTGCTCGTCGGGCTCCGGGGAGAGAAGTGCATCCTCCCGCGGCCCGAGCCCGAGGAAGACTCGCCCTGCCACCCGCAGCACGGCCGCCCCCGAGACGATGGCCACCGCCGTCACGAACGGCGCGACCCAGCCGTACCCGCCGTGCATCGCCGATTCGTCGAGCAGCGACTTGCCGAGGAAGAGGCCGAACGGCGGCGGGGCCGTGAGCGCGAGCGCAGCCGCAGTAAAGAGGAGCCCCGTGAGCCAGCTCCGGCGCGCGCGACCGTGCAGTGTCAGCTCGTCGACGCTGCTCAGCCGGTTGAGCAGGATCCCGACGCAGAGGAACAACCCGCCCTTGAGCAGGCCGTGCGCGATCACGATCACCGCCGAGCCCGCGAGCGCCTGCGGCGCCAGGAGCCCGATCCCCATCAGCACGAATCCCGCGTGGCTGATCGTCGAGTAGGCGAGCAACCGCTTGATGTGTCGCTGCAGGAAGCACATCACTGCGCCGAGAGCCGCGCTCACGACCCCGAGCCCGATCAGAAGGTCACGCACTCCGCCTGCCTGCGCGCCGGGCACTCCTGCGAACACCGTCCAGTAGACCCGCGCGACGCCGTACAGCCCAAGCTCCACCATCACGCCGGAGAAGAGGACGCAAACCGGAGTCGGCGCAACGGCGTGCGCATCGGCGAGCCAAAAGTGAAACGGCGCGATCGCCCCCTTCACGAGGAAGCCGCACGCGACGAGCGCGAAGGCGACGACGACCAGCCCATCCGGCTTGCGGGCCGCGAGCGCGTCGCCGAGCTGCGCGAGGTTGAGTGCCCCCGTCCGGCCGTAAAAGAGCCCGATCCCGATCAGCACGCAGTACGCGCCGAGCGTGTTCGTGACCGCGAAGTTGACGGCCCCCTGCAGCGCCCCTTCCTCCTCGACGCGGTAGCCGGTCAGTGCGTACGCCGCGGCACCCATCAGCTCGAGCCAGACGAACATGTTGAACAAGTCGGCCGAGAGCGCGAAGCCGCAGAGCCCGGCCAGGAAGACGAGCATCAGGACGTGGAAGAGCGTCCCGACCTCGTCGAAGTAGCGCCACGAGAACACGAGCGCAGCGGTCATCAGCGTCCCGGCGAGCGCCGCGAGCCCCGCGCCCATCGGGTCGACGGTGAACGAGATGCCGAGCGCGAGCCCGTGCCGCGGCTCCCAGCCGCCGAACCAGTACGCGATCCTGTGGTCCGCCGCGTGGAACACGAGGAGCAGCGAGATCACCGCCGTGGCGGCCGCCGCGGCGATCCCGACCATGTCGTCGACGCGCTTGCCGAGGAAGTGCCCGGTCGCCGTCAGGGCTCCGGCCGTGATCAAGGGGATCGCGACGGGCAGCGGAACGAGGACGTCCATCAGCCGTGCATCGCCGTGAGCTCGTCGGGATCGATCGTCTTCTTCCGCTTCTCCACCTGGATCGCGAGCGCGAGCAGGAGCGACGCGACCGTCACGCTGACGACGATGTCGGTCAGCGCCAGCGCCTGCACGACGGGGTCGACCGCCTTCGTCCCCTTCGGGACGTCCACGAAGATCGGCGCCGTGCCACCGTTGACGTAGCCGATCGCCAGCAGCAGGACGTACGTCGACGACTGCGTCACGGTCAGGCACACGACGAGGTGGACGAGATTGCGGCTGCTCACGACCCCGTAGAGGCCGACGAGGAAGATCCAGACCGCGAGCGCGTACGGCAGGTAGCTCATCGGGTGGTCTGTACCCGCGTCACCACGAGCTCCTCGAGGAACTCCGTGAACAGCAGCACGAAGGCGGCGCCTACCTCGAGCGCCGAGGCGATGTTGAGGAACATCACGCTTCCGCCCGACCCGAGCTTCCCCGGCGTGCCCAGCGGGCCGAAGTTCTGCAGGTATGCGGTCCCGAGCAGGAGCGAGACGATCCCGATGACGGCGTAGCCGCCGGCGCCGGTCCCCTCGACGAAATCGACGGCCGGCTGGAGCGTGAGGTTCCGGTAGGCGCGGTACTCACCCGCGAGGTAGACGAGCACGAACGCGCCGGCCAGGACGACGCCGCCCTGGAAGCCCCCGCCCGGAGTGATCGGCCCGTGTGCGACGACATAGAGCCCGAGCGCGAGGAGGGCCACGGCGAAGCCGATCCCGATCAGACGCAGCGCGTCGCTGCCGATGCGGTCGCGCGGGCGCCGCTCCTCCTCACGCACATCGCGCAGGAGCAGCGCGACTCCCATCACCGAGGTAAAGAGGATGAACTCCTCGCCGAGAGTGTCGAACCCGCGGTAGTCGAAGACGACGGAGGTGACGACGTTCGTCGTGTGCCGCTCGCCGACGGCGACCGAGTTGAGGACCCTGCCGTAGGCGTGGTGGTAGCCGCCGAAGTCCGGCAGCCCGGCTGCCGCCCACAGCAGCAGGCCCGCGAGGCCGGCTGCCGAGACCGCGAAGAAGGCGAGTCGGACGCTTCGCGTCATCCGCCGCGCTGCATCACGATCGCCACGACGATCACCAGCGGGAACCCGACTGCCCCGACGACGAGCATCGACAGCGCTACGTCCGGAGCCTGGAAGACCAGGAACAGCACCACGAGGGTCAGCGAGTAGATGCTGCTGACCATCGCCAGGCGAACGAGGTCGTGGGTCAGCACGACCGCCAGAGCGAAAAGCGCGACCAGTCCGATGATCGCGGCCTGGAGCGGGATCACCGGCCGCGCTCCCGCTCCGCGTCGCTCGACTCGAGCGTTCCGTGGTCGCGCAGCCGGATCGCGCGGGCGGTCCCGATCGTCACCGCCGCGCCGAGCAGCGCGAGCAGCACGGCGGCGACGACCGCGTTCAGGCCGTTCGTCGTGAACAGGCCTTCCTCGACGCAGACGGCGGCGGCGACGAGCGCCGGCCCCGCGGTCGTCGCGGCGCCTGCATAGTGGAGCCGATCGTTCGCGTTACGCATCGCGAGGAGCCCGACGCAGCAGGCGAGCTGGATAGCCACACCGAGGGCGATCAGGACGTCGACGGTCACAGCCAGCGACCTCCGAGGAAACGGATGAAGACGAGCGTTCCGACGAAGCTGAGCGCGGCGAGCATTACCGGCAGCTCGAAGTAGGAGGAGCGGTGGAAGCCTTCGGCGAGGAGCAGGAGCACGACCGTGACTATCGTGCTCCCGAGCTCGAGCGCGACGAGCGCGTCCGCGACCCGCGCGCGAAGGAGCACCCAGCCGCAGGGGAGCAGCCCGGCGAGCAGGACCGTCGCCGCGATCAACCAGACGTTCACGGAACGTCGTCGGAGGCGTGGCGGGGATCGAGCTCGTGACGGAGCACGACGCCGCGCTCGCAGTCCATGTCGACCGAGAACGCGTTCGGGCTGATCGCGTCCGCCACGCTTGCCACTGCCCGCCGGCCGGCGGAGACCGCGTCCTGGCGGCCGGCGGGGAAGGGGAGGGCTCGGTAGCGGCTGCTGACACCGCGGGCGCCGACGAGGTCGAGGGCTAGGGCCCGGAAGACGACGGCGAGCTCGCGAAGGACGTTCCACGGCACCTTCAGCGTCTTGGCGAGCCAGCGCGCCTCGAGGCGGAAGCTCAGCAGCCGCTGGCGGCGCAGCGCCGCCGCCAGCAGCGCGGCGAGCAGGGCTGCGA
>JBKPFI010000033.1:0-18642 GCA_046728775.1 Actinomycetota bacterium
GTCGGCGCCGCCGAGTCGGCGCCTCGGCTGAGCTCGTAGCGACGTACTCGATCGCGGCCTGCGACCTCGAGGCGCAGCAGTGGGGCGTCGCGACGCAGTCGAAGTTCCTCGGCGTCGGCTCGGTGGTGACGTGGGCGGAGCCGCAGGCCGGCGCGGTGGCGACGCAGGCCTACGCGAACCCGCGCTACGGCCCCGATGGCCTCGCGCTGCTGCGCGACGGCCTGAGCGCAGAGGAGGTCGTGGAGCGCCTCACCTCGGCCGACGAAGGGCGGGATCACAGACAGCTCGGCGTAGTCGACCGCGAAGGCGGAAGCGCCACCTTCACCGGCTCGGAGTGCATGGAATGGGCGGGCGGCCGCACCGGCCCGTGCTACTCGGCGCAGGGGAACATCCTCGTCTCTGCCGCGACGGTCGACGCGATCGCCGAGACGTTCGAGCGGACCGCCGGCGCGCGGCTCGCGGAACGGCTGCTCGACTGCCTCGACGCCGCCCAGGCCGCAGGCGGCGACCGTCGCGGCCAGCAGTCGGCGGCGCTGCTCGTGGTCGAGCGCGAGGGGGGCTACGCGCGTCTCTCCGACAGCGTAGTCGACCTGCGCGTGGACGAGCATGCGAGGCCGCTCGAGGAGCTGCGGCGGATCTACGGCCTGCACCAGGCGATCTTCGGCAAGACGCCGCGCGAGCAGTGGGTCGAGGTCGAAGGCGCGCTCGCCGACGAGCTGCGCGAGCGGCTCGCGCGCCTGGGCTACGAGGGCGAGCTGGGCGACGCCTTCTTCACGTGGGCCGGGAACGAGAACCTCGAAGAGCGCGTCGACGGTGTCGAGGCGGTCGATCCGGTCGTGCTCGAGGAGCTGAGGAGGCAGACGTGAGCGAGAAGCGCTACGGCATCGCGCACATCGAGGAGCTGGAGTCGTTCCCCATCGAGGGGCAGCAAGGGCTGACATGGCGCCCGATCCGGCGGCGGTTCGACATTCAGGCGTTCGGCGTCAACGCGTACACGGCGGAGGAGGCCGGGCAACGCGTCGTCGAGGAGCACCGGGAGGCGGAAGGCGGCCATGAGGAGCTCTACGTCGTGGTGACCGGGCGTGCAACCTTCACGGTCGAGGGCACCGAGCACGACGCGCCGGTGGGGACGCTCGTCCACTGTCCACCCGGGACGCTCCGTGGCGCTGTAGCCGCCGAGCCGCGAACGACCGTGATCGGGATCGGCGCGAAACCGGGCGAGGTCTTCCAGCCGTCGGGGTGGGAGTGGAGCTTCGCAGGGGTATCACGGCTGCATCAGGGCGACGAGGCGGGCGCGCGCGCCGAGCTCGAGGCCGGGATCGAGCGGTACCCGGACGCGTGGCAGGGCTACTTCAATCTCGCCTGTGTCGAGGCGAGGCTGGGGAACGAGGAGGCCGCGCTCGACGAGCTGCAGCGTGCGGCGGACCGCGATCCCGAAGCCGTAGCGAAGTGGGCGCCACAGGACGACGACTTCGCCTCGCTGATGGACAACCCGCGCTTCCTAGGTATCACCCGGTAGGCGAAGGCCGACGGCGCGGGCTCGTAGCGCCGGGAGCGGGTCGGCCTCCGGGCGCGCGACCAGCAGCACGGCGCCGTGGCCCCGCTCGGCCACGAGCGAGTCGACGAGCAGCTGCAGCCCGAGCGCGAGCGCGAACGCCTTGTGCGCATGCTCGCCGCCGAACGGGACGAGGTCGGCTTCCCCGGCCTCGCCCGCGAGCACCTCGCCGTAGGTGACCCGGCCCATGGAGACGTCGCTGACCAGGGGTCGGCCTTCGAGGCTCGGGACTGCGATCGCGAGCGGGTTCGTGCCTGCGAGCTTCGGCCCGCCCTCCGGGTGGCCCAGACGAGCAGGAGAGGTGGCGGTGAGCACGGCGACGAGGCCGCCCTCCGCGAGCTTGCGCGCCCAGTAGCCCAGTACGCCGGACGGGAAGCAGCGCTGCGCGACGACGAGGCGTGCGTGCTCGGGCGGCTCGGCGAGCTGCGCGTCGACGATCGCGGCGAGCGCCAGGTAGCCGAGCGCGCCGTTGCCGTCCCAGCGCTCGTAGCCCGGCTCGCGCACGAGCCGCCGCGGTCGAGCGGCCGGGTCGAGCTCGAACGGCCGGGTCGCAAGCCACTCGACCCGCGAGAGCCCGTGACCACGCTTCCCACGCCGCTCCGCGTCGAGGAAGTGGTCGGCGAGCGTCCGCGCGTCCGCCTCCCCGAAGCCGAGGCCTTCTAGCGTCTCGAGAACGTCCTCCTCGCGCAAGTTCACGAAATCCTTACGGACTGGCACAGCCGCGCGGCGCCGTTCTTCGTCCTAACTCCTAGTTTCAGCGAGGGCTCCTGCGCGGATGCCCCGGGGTCCGCTGGAACGCGAAGGGCGCCCTTGCGGCGCCCTTCGGCTTTTAGACGGGCGCACCACTGAGGCAGCGCTTCCGCTGCCGCCGTAAAGGGGCCACCGGCTTTGCCGGTGGCCCCGTCCTGATCCGCCATGCCCTCTTTGGTCGGCGTCGCAAGCGAGCGCCTTTTAGACGGGCGTACCGGCAAAGCCGGCACGCCCTCTTTGGTCGGCGTCGCAAGCGAGCGCCTTAGCTAGCTATAACGCGTGGGTGAAGGCCGCAGCGCCCGCCGTCGCGCTCGGGGTCGTCTTCGTGGCGACCGCCGCGGCCGCACCGAGGCCGCACGTCGAACGGGCGCGGGCGGGCGACGTCGAGGCGGTCTTCTCCTACTCGTACGACGCGGCGAAGTTCCGGTTCACGAAGCAGCACCTGACCATCCGCCGCGCGGGAGAGATCCGCTTCGCGGCCAGGCTACGGCGCCCGCCCGACGCGGGGCTCAACGCGCAGCCGGCCGGCTACTTCTCGCACCGCCGCTCGGTCTCGATCACCGACCTCGACGGCGACGGCGAGCCCGAGGTGCTGCTCGACCTCTACTGGGGCGGCGCGCACTGCTGCTGGTACACGCAGATCTACCGCTACGTCCCGGCGACGGCGCGCTACCGGGTGCTCGTCCACGTCTGGGGCAACTTCAGCTACGTGCTCGCGGACCTCGACCACGAGGGCAAGCAGGAGGTCGTGACGCGCGACGACCGGTTCTCGTACGCCTTCGCGAGCTTCGCCGACTCGCGCGCTCCCGTGCGCATCTACGGGTACCGACAGGGGAGGCTGGCACTCGAGACGACGAGCTACCCGTCCGAGATCAGGCGCGACGCAACGACGCTCTGGCGGGAGGCCGTGGCACGGAAGCGCGGGCGCAGTAACCAAGGGATCATGGCGGCGTGGGCGGCCGACCAGTGCCTGCTCGGCCGGTCGGCGGCGGCCTTTCGGACGATCGACCGGCTCGCTCGCACCGGCCGCGTGCACGGCGAGCTGTCGAGGGCCCGCTTCGAGCAGCGCCTCCGCAGGTTCCTGCGCCGGACCGGCTACCTCGGCTAGGACAGAACCGGCAGCGACTTCACGATGCCGACGCCCTGCTCGCGCTTCGTGGCGGCGATCGCCTCGGCTAGCTCGGTGATCGCCGCGGCCGCCTCCGAGTCCGGATCGGCCTCGATGAGCGGCTCGCCGGCGTCGCCGGACTCGCGCAGCCTCGCGTCGAGCGGAATGCGGCCGAGGAGCGGTACCTCGAGCTCGTCCGCGAGCCTCTCGCCGCCGCCGGAGCCGAACGTCTCGCCGCTCATGTTCTCGACGACACCGAGCAGGCGCATGTTCGTCTTGCGCGCCATCAACGCGGCGCGCGCCGCCACCTCCTGAGCGAGCGGCTGCGGCGTCGTGACGATGACCGCCTCCGCACGCGGTAGCAGCTGGCCGAGCGAGATCGAGACGTCACCGGTGCCCGGCGGCATGTCGACGACGAGCGTGTCGAGCTCGCCCCAGTGCACGTCGGTCAGGAACTGCTCGAGGGCGCGGTGCAGCATCGGGCCGCGCCACATCACGGGCTCGTTGTTCTCGAGGAAGAACCCGATCGACATCAGCTTCAGCTCGCCGCGCACCGGCGGCACGATCATCCGGTCGACCGCGACCGGCTTCTGATGGATGCCGAGCAGGTGCGGGATCGAGTGGCCGTAGACGTCGGCGTCGAGGATCCCCGTCCGCTGGCCGAGCTGCTCGAAGGCGGCGGCGAGGTTCGCCGAGAGCGTCGACTTCCCGACGCCCCCCTTGCCGCTGGCGACCGCGATCACACGGGTCGAGCGGTCGAGCTGGATGCCCTTCGTGCGTTCCGTGACCGAGCCGCGCAGACGCGCGGTGAGGGCGCTGCGCTCCTCGGGCGTCATGACGCCGAACTCGAGCGAGACGTGCTGGACGCCCTCGACCGGCGCGAGCGCCTTTGCGACCTGCTCCTCGAAGCTCGCGCGCAGCGGGCAGCCGGCAACCGTGAGCGCGATCCCGATCGTGACGTCGCCGCCCTCGAGGCGCACGTCGCGCACCATGTCGAGCTCGACCACGTTGCGCTTCAGCTCCGGGTCGATGACCTGCTCGAGAGCCTTGAGAATCTCCTCGCGCGAGGCTTCCATCGCAACCCGAGCCTAGCGAAGATGCCCGTCGATGACCTGGCTTGGGCTCGTACGCCGAAACCTTCTGCGACGCCCGGTGCGGACGGCGCTGACGGCGGCCGGAGTCGCGCTCGGCGTCGGCCTGATCGTGGCGCTCCTCTCGATCGCGAACGGGGCGAAGAAGACCGCTGACGAGCTGATCCACGTCGGCCGCGCCGACTTCGGCGTCTTTCAGGCGGGGACGTCCGACCTGACGCGCTCGCTGCTGCCGCAGAGCCTCGGCGGAGAGTTCGCCCACGAGCACGGCGTCGCGGCGGTCGCGCCGATCGTGCTCTTCAACACGAAGACGCTGCTCGTCTTCGGCTACGAGCCGGGCGGCTTCCCCGCGCGGCGAATGGTCGTCGTCGAGGGAACGCGCGCGAGCGGCGACGAGGCGCTCGTCGGGGACGGCGCGGCCAGCAGGGTCAAGCTCCGCGCGGGCGGCGAGCTGCGGCTCGGCAAGCGCTCGTTCCGCGTCGCCGGGATCTTCCACAGCGGTAACCCGTTCGTCGACAACGGCGTCGTGCTGCCGCTGGGGGTGGTGCAGCGGCTCGCTAGGCGCCCGCACGAGGTGACCACCTTCGGGATCACAGTCGACCCCGCCGCGCGCCCGCAGGAGGTGGCGGACCGGATCGAGCGCGACTTCCCGAACACCGTCGCGGTGACCGAGCCGGGCCAGGCGGTCCGCATCGACACCAGCTCGCGGCTGATCTTCACCACCGGCTGGATCGTCTCCCTGCTCGCGCTGATCGTCGGCGGCATCGCCGTCACGAACACGATGGCGATGTCCGTCTTCGAGCGCGTGCGGGAGATCGGGATCCTCCGCGCGGTCGGCTGGCCTGCCTTCCGCATCGGCGCGCTGCTAGTCAGCGAGGCGCTCGCGATCTGCCTTCTCGCGCTGGCGGTGGGGCTGGCGCTCGGCTACGCGGCGGCGGAGCTCTTCACCTCCGGCGGCGACGCGTCGAGCCTGCTCGAGCCGGACTTCACCGCCGGCGTCTTCGCCTGGGGGCTCGCCTTCGCGCTCGGCGTCGGCCTGATCGGCGCCGTCTACCCGACCTGGCGGGCGACGCGGCTAACGCCGATCGAGGCGCTCCGGCGCGAGTAGGCGGCCGTCGCGCAGCTCGACCACGCGGTCGGCACGCTCGGCGACCTCACGGTCGTTCGTGACGAGCAGGATCGTCATCCCGTGCCGCTCGCGCAGTCCCAGCAGCAGCGAGACGATCTGGTCGCCGGTCTCGGAGTCGAGCGCGCCGGTCGGCTCGTCCGCGAGCAGCAGCCGCGGGTCGTTCGCCAGCGCTCGCGCGATCGCCACGCGCTGGCGCTCACCGCCCGAGAGGACGGGCGGGTGCGCCTCCGTCCGAGGGCCGAGGCCGACCTCGGCCAGCAGCTCCTCCGCGCGCCGCCGCCGCTCCGCTCGCGCGAGTCCGCGGCCGATCATCGCGACCTGCACGTTCTCCGAGGCCGTGAGCACGGGGATCAGGTTGTGCGCCTGGAAGACGAAGCCGACGGTGGCAGCCCGGTAGTCCGTCGCATCTTGCTGCTCGAGCGGCCGCCCGTCGATCAGGATCGAGCCGGCGTCGGGGCCGTCCAGCGCGCCGATCAGGTTGAGCAGGGTGCTCTTGCCGGAGCCGGAGGCGCCGGTCAGCGCAACCAGCTCGCCGGGCTCGAGGCGCAGCGAGACGCCGTCGAGCGCCCGGATCCGCCCGCCCTCGAAGGCCTTCGCGACCCCGTCGACGATCACTTCCGCGCCGCTCATCGGACGCGGATCCAATATGTCGCCTTGCGCGTCTCCCCGAGGGCAGCGACTACCGCCTGCAGGACGAGCGGCTGCCCGCGTGCCCGCTCGGGGAACGGCGGGTTCCCAGGGACGCCGAACGTCTCGCGCCAGACGCCGTTGCGTACGTGGTGGCGGCCGACCTGCCCGACCGGCACACCCGAGAAGAGGAACTGGAGGTGAATGTTCGCCGGCACCCGCTTCCCCGCCGAGTCCGTGACGCGCACCTCGTAGCTCCACTTCTTTCCCACGCGGGGGTGGTGCGACTGGCCGGTCAGCTGGACTCGGATCTTCGCCGCGGGCTTAGACTTCGGCGCGCTCTCCGCAGTCGTCGCCGGACCGTGCCCGCCGCACCCGGCGAGCGCCACGAGCAGGGCTGCCGCGCTCAGAGGCCGCACGGAGGCGATGCTAGACGCCGAGCCGCCGGCGGAGCCACAGGCCGTTACGCACCGCGTAGCCGGCCCTGTCGTTGTTGAAGTAGGCGTAGACCTCCCGCTCGGCCGCCCAGGCCTCCATTCGTTGCGCCCACTCTTCGAGCTCGCTCTCCGAGTAGTTCGAGTAGCGGCCGCGCGTGCCGTGGTGGAAGCGGACAAACGTCCAGTCGGCGGTGAAGACGTGCTGTTGGAACGGACGCTGCGGTGTGTCGCCGATCACGAGCGCGGCGCCGTGTCGCCGCAAGAGCTCGTAGACCCCCTCGACGAACCAGCTCTCGTGCCGGAACTCGAAGCAGTGGCGGCCGGACGGCAACTGCGCGAGCGCTGCATCCAGCCGCTCGTCGTCGCGGCGGAAGTCCGGCGGCAGCTGCCAGAGCACCGGTCCGAGTTTCGGCGAGGCGACCAGCGGACGGATGCGCTCGTAGAAGAGCGCGATGCTCGGCGCGAGGTCGCGCAGCCGCTTGATGTGCGTCGCGTAGCGGCTCATCTTCACGGTCAACAGAAAGCCCGGCGGGCTCTCGCGCACCCAGTTCGCGACCGCCGTCTCGCGCGGGAGGCGGTAGAAGGTCGAGTTGACTTCGACGGTGTCGAAGTGCCGCGCGTAGAACTCGAGCCAGCGCCTCGGCGGCAGGCGCGGCGGGTAGAAGACGCCGTCGCGCCAGTGCTGGTAGTTCCAGCCCGAGCAGCCGATGCGGACCGGCTTCACGCCGAGAGCGCGGCGAAGATGCGGTCGCACACCTCCGGTGTCGCGCCCGCGACGACGCGCGAGCGCCCCTCGATGTCGAGTGGCGCTGCGCCGAGCGGAGGCGCCTCGGGGAGCTCGATCGCGAAGCCGCGCTCGCGCACGAGCAGCTGGGCGGCGGCGATGTCGACCGCGCGCGCGGGCTTCAGCGAGCAGACGCCGTCCACTCGGCCGGCGGCGAGGTGGCACAGGGAGAGGGCGAGCGACCCCATCACCCGCAGCCGGTGCGCGAGGCCGACGACCGAAGGCGCCTTCTCGGCGATGCTGGAAGTGAGCGTCGCCTCGAAGGAGAGGATCTCGAGCTCCTCCTTCGGGTGCGTGGCCCCGAGCTCGGTGCCGTTGAGGAGCGCCCCCTCGCCCTTCCGCGCGACCCACTCTTCGCCGCTTCCGAAGTCGTAGACGAAGCCGAAGCCGACGTCGTCCATCGTCTCGCCCTCGGCGACCGCGATCGACACCGCGAAGAACGGGATCCCGCGCTTCGAGTTCACCGAGCCGTCGATCGGGTCGACGACGATACGCAGGGGACCGTCGCCGAGCACGCCGGCCTCCTCTGAGACGATCGTCGTGTTCTCGACCCCGCGCAGTCGCTCGAGGATGGCGCGCTCGGCTTCGGCGTCGACGGCGGTCGTCTGATCACCGCCCTCGCCGTCCCCGACGACGGGCTCGCGCTCGGCTCGCGTAGGGAGGTCGGCGAGCACGGCGCGCACGTCTTCGACCGCGTCGCGGCAGACCGCGAGCCAGTCGGTCACAAGGGCAAGAAGAGCAGGCCGGAGACGAGCTTCGGGTAGAAGTAGGTGCTCTTCTGCGGCATCGTCTCCCCTCGCTGGGCGACGGCGAAGACGTCCTCGATCCGGGTTGGGCGCATGAGTACGGCGACCGCCGCCTCACCCGCGTCCACGGCGCGTACCGCCTCGCGCCAGTCGGGCGTGTAGCTGATCCCCTCGTGTCCGAGGCGATCGACGAGCCGGACGTCGAGCTCGTGCCCGTCGACAGCGAGCTCCGCGCGGCCCTCGCGGTAGAGCACCGCCGCG
This sequence comes from Actinomycetota bacterium, assembly GCA_046728775.1. Lineage (GTDB taxonomy): Bacteria > Actinomycetota > Thermoleophilia > Gaiellales > Gaiellaceae > AC-32. The sequence goes on from JBKPFI010000033.1 coordinate 8,489, forward strand.
GCCCGGTCGGCCGGTACGTCGGCGAGCGCGCTGAGCGCCGCCTCCGGGTTCGGAATTTGCTCCTCGGTCGGCAGCTGCTCGCCCGGCTCTTGCTCGAAGAGCCGGTGCGTCGGGAAGATCATCAGGCCCGGGTCATCCAGGCTGACCAGCACGGCAAGGACGTAGGCGCTCTCCGGAGTGCCGGCCTCGTCGTGGTAGGCGAGCGCGGTCTCGTAGCGGTGGTGCCCGTCTGCGATCAGCAGCTGCCGGTCGGCGAACGCGTCGGCGATCCGGTCGGGCGGCAGCCGCCAGAGGCGTGCTCCCTCGACGTCGACCTCGGGCTCGCGGTCGGGCCTGGCCGCCGGGGGCGCGCCCTCGTAGAGGAAGAACAAAGGCTCGAGTTGCGCACGGACCTCGCGCAGGAGACGCAGCCGGCCTTCCTTCGGCCCCTGGTGCGTGCGCTCGTGGGGAAGGACGACCCGCTTCTCGTACGGCTCGGCGCGCAGCGCCGCGACGAGGCCCTCGCGCGCGCGGGCGACGCCGTCCGGGCCGACGTAGTCCTGCGAGAGCCACCAGAAGCCCGGTTCCCCAGCCTCGGTGAGCGTGCCGTCTCCGCGCCACGCGCGCCAGAGGCGGCCGGCCTCGGCCTCGTCCGCGGGGAGCGTCAGGTGAACGACGTTGTGCCGGCTCCGGGCCGCGAGCTCTTCCCGCTCGCGCGGCGAGATGACGTCGTACGGCGGGGCGGTGAGGGTCTCGAGCGGCCCGGCGCGCCCGCCGTAGCGAACGGCGCGAAACGGCTTCACCTCGGCCACGGGGCCGGAGCGTACCATCCGTGTTCGCGCCTAGACTCGGCCGGTGTCCGTCGCTGGCCTGCGGCTCGCTCCCTTCTTAGAACCCGACGTGGTGGAACCTCCCGGTTCCCCCACACCCCCTCCACGCACTCACGCGCCGGGGACCGTCGCGTGAGCGCGATCGCGTCGCTCGCCGAAGACCGGGTCGTCGAGGGCGTCTACGCGGTCGCGAAGAAGGAGCGGCGGCGGACGCGGGCGGGGTCGCCCTACCTCGCGCTCGAGCTCGTCGACCCGAGCGGCCGCATCGAGGCGCGCGTCTGGTCGGACGTCGAGTTGCTCGATTCGCGCTTCGACGCGGGCGATGCGGTGCGCGTGCTCGGGCGGGTCGAGCGGTTCCGCGACCGGCTGCAACTCGAGGTGCGGTCGCTGGAGACGGCGGCCGAGGCGGATCCGGCGGCGATGGCGCCCGCGCTGCGGCGCGACGCGGCGGAGCTCGACGGCTTTCTCGAGTTCCTGGCCGCCGAGATCGCACATCCCGGCCTCCGGGCGAGCGTTGCGCGGTTCGTGGAGGACGAGGCGGTGCGGGATTCCTTGCGCTTGCTGCCGGCTGCTGAGATGCACCACGCCTACGCGGGCGGCCTGCTCGAGCACACGGTCGGAGTGGCGACCTTGTGCCGCGAAGCTGCGCAGCTCCACCCGCGGCTCCGAGCGGATCTGGTGCTCGCTGCAGCACTCCTCCATGACGTCGGCCGGACCTCGGAGCTCGAGCGTGGACCGACGTTCCGCGCGACGGAGGAGGGGCGGCTGCTCGGGCACGTCCACCTCGGCCTGCGGCTGATCGAGGCCCGCGCCGCGGCGCTCGAGACGGACGTGCGGGCGGAGCTCTTGCATGCCGTCGCCGTTCACCACGACGCACGGTCGGCGCGGACTGCCGAGGCGGCGGTGCTCTACCACGCCAACCAGCTCGACGCGGCAGCGGCGACCAGGCCGGTCGAGTAGTCCGCGGCCTGCCCGCAGCGGCCGCCGTGGACGGATTGCCACAGACTCGGCAGGCATACGTGCCAGACACGTGCGCTTTGACGGGGTACGCTCGCAGCGGGCGGCGGGTGGACCTTTCCTCCCCACCCGGGTGGGGCGCGCGCGTGAACCTAAAGGAGTTCTGCCTTTAGACGAGCTCGACCTCGCCCAATGCGGCGGACGATTCCGCCGCTCGCGCGTCGCATGGCGCGGGGGCGTACGGGCCCGCGGCTAGACGTTGAAGCGGACGGTGAGCACGTCGCCGTCCTGCACCTCGTAGGTCTTGCCCTCGAGCCGCTGCAGCCCGCGCCGCGCCGCCTCCGCGTAGCCCCCGCTCTCGACGAGGTCGTCCCAGCGGACGACCTCGCAGCGGATGAAGCCGCGGGCCATGTCCGTATGAACGGACGCGGCCGCTTCGAGCGCCGTCTGACCGCGCCGCAAGGTCCAGCCGCGAGCCTCCTTCTCGCCGGCCGTGAAAAACGTGATCAGGCCAAGCGCCTCGAACAGCCGCCGGACTACCTCGTCCAGCGCGGACGGCCCGTCCCGAAACTCGGCTGCCTCCTCGTCCGGTAGCTCGACGAGCTCGGCCTCGAGCTTGAGGTCGATTCCTCCCGGCCCGTTCAGGACCGCAACCACCGGCTTCGTCGTCAGCGGCTCGAGCTCCGGCGGCAGCTCCGCTTCCCATTCGCGCAGCGAGCGTCCCGCGTCGAGGTGCGTCAGGAGCCGCTCCAGCTCCCCAACCTCCGCCCGCAGCTTCGGATCACCCGACTTGGCCTGCTTCGCAACCCGCTCGAGACGCCGCTCGACGTGGTCACGGTCGGCGACGAGCAGCTCGAGCCCGAGCCGCTCGAGATCGCCCTTCGGGTCTGCGCCTGGGGAGAAGCCGTCCGCGACCGCGAGCAGCGCGTCGACACGGCGCAGGTTCCCGAGCAGCTGCGGCCCGGTCCCGGGAACGTCGACGACGCGGGCAGCAGCCGGCGTCACCTTCGGCGAGGAGACCGCAGCCGCGATCTGCCCGAGCCGCTCGTCTGCGATCGGCGCCATGCCCACGTGCTCCTTGCCGAAGTCCGGGCCGACACCGGCGCGCGTTAGCACGTTGAAGAGCGTGGTCTTGCCAGCGGCCGGAAGGCCGACGATTCCCGCTTCGAGCATGGCGGAACTCAGTCTCGCTCGAGCTGCTTCTGCAGTGAGGCGAGAGCGCGGTGCTGGAGCGACTTCACCGCGCCTTCCGACTTGCCGAGGATCGTCCCCGCCTCGCCGTTGGAGAAGCTGAAGACGAACTTGAGCATCAGCACCTGCTGCTGCTCCATGGACAGGTTCTCGATCAGCTCCAGCATGCTGCGCCGCCCGATCGACTCCAGCGCCGCCTCCTCGGCCGAGGACTCCGCAAGGCCCTCTGGCTCCGGCACTTCCTCCTCGGGCTGCCAGCGGCGCGTCGCCCGAAAATGGTCCATCGCCAGGTTGTGCGCGATCCGGAACAGCCACGCCGAGAACGGCGCCGAGCGCCAGCGGAAGCGCCCGATCGCCTCGAGCATCTTGAGAAAGGTCTGCGTGGTCAGGTCCTCGGCGTCGTGCCGGTTCCCCACGCTCATGTGCAGGTAGCTGTAGATGCGGTCGAAGTGGATCAGGTAGAGCGATTCGAGCGCTTCGCGGTCTCCCTTCTGGGCGAGCTCGACCAGACGGCGCAGGTCTTCAGCGCGGGCGACGGCGCTAGAGCTCACGGCCGAGGCTTGCCCCGCGGCCGCCGACCGCTAACACCGTTCACGCGGAGGAGAAGCCGACGCGGCCCTCGCGCGTGAAGCGCTTCACGTAGACGACACGCCCGAGGGCGACCGTGTAGCGGCCGTCCTCGGCCTCGAGCGCCAGCGAGCCGTCGCGGCCCTCGTCGAGCGCGCGCTCGAGCTCGTCGGCCGCGGGCAGCTCGATGTAGGCGCCCATGATCTGCCCGCCGTCGAACCCGATCTCGACGCGAACACGCTCCTCAGCCACGGCTGACGATCTCCGCAAGGACGCCGTGGACGGCGTCCGGGTGGACGAACGCGACCTCGAGCCCGAAGAGCCCGCGCCTCGGCCGCGAGTCGATCAGCTCCGCGCCCTCGGCGGCGAGCTCGCCCAGCGCCGCGCCCACGTCGTCGACCTCGTAGGCGACGTGGTGCATGCCGGGTCCGCGGTTCGCGAGAAACCTCCCCACGGGCGTGTCGTCCTCGAGCGCGGCGAGCAGCTCGACCCGTCCGCTCCCGATCCGAAGCGACGCCGCCTCGACGCCCTGGTCAGCGACCGTCTCGCGGTGCTCGAGCTCGGCCCCGAACAGGCGCTCGTAGGTCTCGAGCGCCGTGTCGAGGTCCTCGACCGCGACCCCGAGGTGGTGAATCCCGTGGGGCTCCACGCCGGCGATGCTATCCGGTCGCTACGAGTCGGAAGCAACGACGCGAACCGTGCCGACGGTCTCGGCGGACCGAAGCTCCGGCTCGACGTCGGCGAGCAGCTCGTCCAGCTCGTCCTTCTGGAGCGTCTCCTTCTCGAGCAGCGCCTTCGCGATCCTGTCGAGCAGCCCGCGGTGCTTGTGCAGCAGCCGGATGGCACCGGCGTACGCCTCGTCGGTCAGCCGCGCCTGCTCCTGGTCGCGGAGGCGCTTCGTCTCCTCGGAGAGGGCGTAGTTGTCGGCCCGCATCGTCCGGGAGGCCGACGCGTTCGACATGCCGTACTCGAACACCATCGCCCGGGCGACATCGGTCGCGCGCTCGAGGTCGTTCGCGGCGCCGTTCGTGACCCGGCCGAAGACGATTTGCTCCGCGGCGCGGCCCGCGAGGTAGATCTTCAGCAGGTCCTCGAACTCCTCCGTGGTGTGCAGGTAGCGCTCCTCGGTCGGCAGGTTGAGCGTGTAGCCCAGAGCCTGTCCCCGCGAGACGATCGTCACCTTGTGGACCGGCAGCAGATCGCCGGTGAGGTGCGACAGAACGGCGTGACCGGCCTCGTGGTAGGCCAGGATTCGACGCTCCTTCTCGGTCACCACACGCCGCTGCTGGAGGCCCGCGACCACGCGCTCCATCGCGTCCTCGAAGTCGCCGTTCGTGATCTCGTCGTGATCGAGCCGTCCCGCGAAGATCGCCGCCTCGTTCGCGATGTTCTCGAGCTCCGCGCCTGTGAGACCCGCGGTCTGGCGGGCGATCGACTTCAGGTCGACGTCGTCCGCGAGCGGCTTCCCGCGTGTGTGGACGCGGAGAATCTCTTCGCGGCCGGCGAGGTCGGGCGCGGCGACGAGCACCTGCCGGTCGAAGCGCCCCGGCCGCAACAGCGCTGTGTCGAGATCCTGCAGACGGTTCGAGGCGCCCATGACGATCACCTGGTCGCGCGCTTCGAAGCCGTCGAGCTCGACCAGCAGCTGGTTCAGGGTCTGGTCCTGCTCCCGCGAGAAGCCGTGGCCGGTGCGCTGTGCGCCCACGGCGTCGAGCTCGTCGATGAAGACGATCGCGGGTGCGTTCCGGCGCGCCTCCTCGAAGAGCTTGCGAATGCGCGCTGCGCCGAGCCCGGCGAACATCTCGACGAACGCCGCGGCGCTCTGCGCATAGAAGCGCGCGCCGGCCTCACTGGCGATCGCCTTCGCGAGCAGCGTCTTCCCGGTGCCGGGCGGGCCGTAGAGCAGGATTCCCTTCGGGACACGCGCGCCCAGGCGACCGAACCGCTCAGGGTCGCGCAGGAAGTCCACGACTTCGTGCAGTTCCTCCTTGGCCTCGTCCAACCCCGCGACGTCGTCCCACGAGACCTGCGAGTCGGCCGTGATCGTCTTTGCCGCGGTCACGCGCGGCATCACCTGCAGCGTGCGCCACAGGATGTAGACCATCAGCACGAGCAGGACCGCGAAGAAGAGCGGCAGCCAGGCGGCGATTCCGTCGCGGAAGACGACCAGCCAATCCATCCCTCTCTCGTTATCGGTGGCTTTGGGCGCGGCGTCAACCGCCGCGGCGTGTCAAACGCGCCTCTCTAGACTGGTCGTGCCTTGCTCCCGATCCCCGCGCATTTTGACCCGAGCGCCGTCAGCAAGGTGTGGCGCGTGCCCTACGAGGAGCGGGCCCGCGAAGCCGAGCTGTGGGCCGGGGAGCACGGCCTGCGGCCCGCGACGGAAGACGCGATGAGGATCTGCCTCGTCGCGGTCGACGTCCAGAACACGTTCTGCCTCCCGGACTTCGAGCTGTTTGTTCGCGGCCGGTCCGGAACGGGCGCGGTCGACGACAACCGGCGCCTCTGCGAGTTCCTCTACCGGAACCTGGACGCAGTCACGCAGATCGTGCCGACGCTCGACACGCACCAGGCGATGCAGGTCTTCCATGCGATCTGGCTTGTCGACTCCCAGGGCAGGCACCCGGCGCCGTACACGCTCGTCTCCGCGGAGGACATCGTCGAGGGGCGGTGGCAGGTCGATCCGGCGGTCGCCGAGGGGCTCGGGCTGGACCCCGACTACGCGCACCGGCACCTCGCCCACTACACGCGCGCGCTCGAGGAGAGCGGCAAGTACCGGCTCACGATCTGGCCCTACCACGCGATGCTGGGCGGCATCGGCCACGCGCTGGTGTCGGCGGTCGAGGAGGCGATCTTTTTCCACACCGTCGCGCGCCGTTCGCAGCCGGACTTCCGCGTGAAGGGGACGCTGCCGCTGACCGAGCACTACTCCGTCCTCGGCCCCGAGGTCACGGAAGGGCCGGACGGCGACCGCCTCGGCGAGCACGACGCCGCGCTCGTCGAGAAGCTCCTCGGCTTCGACGCGGTCGTCATCGCAGGACAGGCCAAGAGCCACTGCGTCGCGTGGACGATCGACGACCTCCTGCGCTCTCCGGTGCTCGAGGAACGTGAGCTCGCGGAGAAGGTCTACCTGCTCGAGGACTGCACCTCGCCGGTGGTCGTGCCCGGGGTGGCCGACTACACGGAGGAGGCGGACGCCGCCTTCGCGCGCTTCGCCGAGGCCGGCATGCACGTCGTCCGCTCGACCGAGCCGATCGAGAGCTGGCCGGGGATTGCGGCCTCGGCCCGCGCCTAGCGCCGAGCGCTCACTCGACGAGCTCGAGCCGCGGGTTCTCCCGGTAGCGGCGACCGACCTTGGCCGACGGGCGTCCGTCGGTCATCACGATGTCGGCGGTGAAGTCGTTCTCGCCGCGAATCAGCGCCGAACCGACGCCGTACGAGTCGACGGGCACGGCCGCGCGCTCGAACGCGCGGATGCGCTCGGCGTCGAAGCCGCCCGAGACGACGATCTTGACGTGCTCGAAGCCGTCCCGATCGAGCGCCTCGCGCACCGCACGCACGAGCCGCTCGTTGACCCCGCGCGGGTCGAAGTCCCCCATCTCGCCCCAGAGTGAGCGATCGACCAGCTGCCCCGACGTGTCGAGCCGCACTCCCCAGAGGCGCGGGCCGAGCGCGCGGGCGACCTCGAGCGCCGTGCCAACGGAGTCGTTCTCGAAGTCGACGAGCACGGTCACATTGATGTCCTGGTCGAGGTTCTCGACGAACTTCGTCGCGGCGAGCACGGTGTTCCCCCCGTACGCGGCGATCAGGGAGTGCGGAACGGTGCCGATCCCGCGGCCGCCCCACCACGAGGCCTGCGCGTCCGAGGTGACGCCGATCTCGGCCCCGACGATCTGCCCTGCGACGTACGCGGCGTAGCCGTCGCCGGTCTGTACGCGGTGGTGGTCGTGGCGGGCCGGCATGAAGATGATCGGCTTGCCGTTGGCCGCCTCCAGCACACGGACGACGTTGGTCGTGATCAGCGTCCTGCGCGCGAGCACCCCCAGGTAGACCGTCTCGAGGTGCGCGAAGCCGGTGTAGTCGCCCTCGATCGTGAGCACCGGCTCGTACGGCTCGAGCGGGTCGCCGTCGAACAGCGCGTGCACGGTGAGATCGTCCCAGTCGTCCGCACAGAGCTTCAGCACTGCGATCGCCTCGTCGATCCCGCCGAGGAACGAGTGCTTCTTCTGGAAGACCTGCATCACGACGCGCGGGCTGCGGCCGTCGCGGACCAGCACCTGACGCGTGTGATTGAAGTACGCGTCGGTGTAGTAGCCCTCCCGCATCTTCTCGACCGGTAGGTCGAAGATCTCGGGAGGAAGGCGCTTAGTGGCGACCCGCTCCATCGGCCTCGGCTTCCGCACGCTCGAGCTCCAGACAGGCGGCGAGCGCGGCCTCGGCCACCTCGAGCTGTTCCGGGCTCGGCTCGGCTGTGGCCAGGCGGTGCTGCAACTCGTGGCCCGGCCGCGCCAGCGCGCGAGAGAGCAGGTGGTCCGGGTTGCGCGTCATCCAGCCGAAGATCTCGGTGGAGGCGGCGAGGGCGCCGAGCTGCGCGGTCAGGCGTGCCGGTGGGCGCAGCTCCTCGGGCGCGCGCGAGGCAAGCGCCGCGCCGACGGCGGAGGTGAGCACGAGCGGCCCGATCAGGTGCGAGCCGCAGCGCTCGTGCTCGCGCGCGCGAGGCTCGTCGTGCTCGTAGCTGCCGATCGAGATGTGCTCGGCGCCGTGATACGCCGCGAGGTCGGAGCCGCGCAGGGCGAGCGCCGCGGGGGCGAGCGACAGCAGGCCGCTGACGAGCTCGCGGGCGAGCGGGGTGAGCCGCTTCGACTCCTTGACCGCGCGCACGGCGACCGCGGTACCGCCCATCGCCGCGAGCACCTGCGGCCGCTCGAACGGCAGCTTCGCCTCGGGGAGCCGGCGGCGCACCTGCGGCAGCAGCGAGAACACCTCGGCGATCCGCGCCGGCCCGCGCAGCAACGGGTTCCGGACGCCGGCCGCGCGAAAGCGCTTGTGCTCGGAGGCGACCCGCAGCTCGCCGTCCTCGGTGCGGATCGCGCAGGCCCAGGAGCTCGGGCCGTGGACGAGCACCCCGTTCGGGAGGGCCATCCCGCCGAGCCTGATCTTGTCTTTCATCGCGCAGAGCCTAGCTCGCGCCCGTCACCTCGACGGCGACGTGACGGAGACACCGCACCGCGAGCTCGAGGTCTTCCACCGCGATCCGCTCGTCGGCCGAGTGGATCAGGCGCGCCGCGAGCTGCGCGTCCATCGCCCTGGAAGGGAAGAAGCCGTACGCGACGGTGCCGAACGCGTCCCGCAGCCAGTGGCTGTCGGTGAAGCCGGCCACGCTCACGGGCAGCAGGGTCGCCTCGGGCTCCGTCTTCGCGACGAAGCCTTCGATCGCGTCCCAGAGCGGCCCGGCGAGCGGCGAGCGTGTCCCGCCGTGCCCCTCTAGCCACTCGAAGTCGTAGTCGCCCTGGCCGAGCACCTCGCGCAGAACGGGCTCGACCTCTGCCTGCGTCTGACCGGGAAGCAGGCGGCAGTCGACGATCACCTCGCACAAGTGCGGGATCACGTTGCGACGCTCGGAGGCGGAGACGATGGTCGGCGAGAGCGTGAGCGAGAGGAGCGGCTCGAGCAGCTCCGCGACCGCGCCGTCCGCCTCCCGCGCGAGCTGCAGCGCCTCCGCGGCCTCCAGCCGCTGCCCGGCGACGGCCTGGATCATCGCGTCGGTCTCCGGACCGAGCTGAGGCTCGGGCCGGTACGCCGCGAGCCGCTCGATCAGCGGCGCCGCCTTCACGAGCGCGTTGTCCGCGATGCCGGGCACCGACGCGTGGCCGGCGCGCCCGTGGACGCGCAAGCGGAACGGCGAGCTCATCTTCTCCGCGGTCGAGCAGAGGTAGAACGCCCGCCCGAAGAGCTCCATCCGCTCGCCCGCGCCCTCGTTGAGCGCGTAGTCGGTACGAACCGCGTCCGGGTGCTGTTCGCAGAGCCAGGGGAGCCCGAAGCCGTCACCGACCTCCTCGTCGGCGCAGGCTGCGAAGACGAGGTCGCCGCCGGGGCGGAAGCCCTCGCGGGCGAGCGACGCGATCGCGACGGCGTTCGCCGCGACCTGCCCCTTCATGTCGAGCGCGCCGCGGCCCCAGATCTCGCCGTCCCGCAGCTCGCCCGACCAGGGGTCGACCTGCCACTCGGCGGGGTCGGCGACCACCGTGTCGGTGTGCGAGAGCAGCAGCAGGCTGGGCGCGCCGCCGCTCCCGGACAGCCGCGCGACGAGGTTCGCCCGTTCCGGGACCTTCGCGTACAGCTCGCTCTCGACCCCGCTCTCGGCGAGGTAGTCGCGCAGGAGCTCTGCGGCGTGCGTCTCGTTCCCGGGCGGGTTGCCCGTGTCCCGCCTGATGCGCTCCCGCAGGAGCTGCGTCACCTCGTCGCGGAGCGAGTCAGCCCTCCTCGTTGGCCAGCTCGGTCAGCCGGTTGCGGGCCTGCCAGAGCTCGGGGTAGAAGCGCTGCTTGATCAGGCCGCCGAGCAGCTCGACCGGCGTGCCCTGCGTGCCGACCACCTGATCGCCGATCACGCGCGCCACCACCAGGTAGTGG
>JBKPFI010000161.1:0-10221 GCA_046728775.1 Actinomycetota bacterium
GCGCTGGACGCCGGCGAGTGCGAGGCGACCTTCTCGACCGCGCCCGGCCAGGTCGCGGCGGTCGTCGCCGGGTCGGACCTCGCCTCGGCCGAGCAGCGCGAGGCGGCCGAGGACGACGGCGACGCGGGCAGCCGGGCGATCGAGGAGCTCGGCCTGTCCGAGCGCGACGCGGTCGTCGGCGTCAGCGCGAGCGGCCGGACGCCGTACGTGATCGGCGCGCTGGAGGCCGCCGCCGCAGCGGGCGCTTTAACCGTCGCGCTCGTCTCCGTGCGCGACTCGCAGCTTGCCCGCGGCGCCGACCACGAGCTGGCCGTCGTCGTCGGGCCGGAGTTTCTGGCCGGCTCGACGAGGCTGAAGGCCGGCACGGCCCAGAAGCTCGTGCTGAACACGATCTCGACGGTCGCGATGATCAGGCTCGGCAAGACCTACGGCGACCTGATGGTCGACGTCCGGGCCTCGAACGAGAAGCTCGCGGCACGGGCGCGCAGGATCGTCCGAACGGCGACCGGCGTCTCGGAGGACGAGGCGCAAGTGGCGCTCGCGGCGGCCGACGGCAGCGCGAAGGTCGCGGTGGTCGCGCTGCTCTCCGGCGTCGACGCCGACACCGCCCGCGCGCGGCTCGAGCGTGCGGGCGGGCACATCCGATCGGCGCTGGAGCCCCGGTGAGACTCGGCGTCGAAGCCGCGCTGATCGGCGGGGCGCTCGTGCGGGGGGACGTCGAGGTTGCCGGCGGCGTCGTCGCGGCGTACGGGCTCAGCGGGCCGAACGGCACCGGAGTCGCAGTGCCCGGCTTCGTCGACCTCCAGGTCAACGGCTTCGCAGGCGTCGACCTGATGGGCGCCGACTCCGACGGCTACCGCCGCGCCGGCGAGGCGTTGCTCGAGACGGGCGTCACCGCCTACCTCCCCACCTTCATCTCGGCTCCGGAGGACGAGCTGCTCGCGGCGCTCGGCGGCGTCCCGCCCGAGGCCGGCGGCGCCCGCGTGCTCGGCGTCCACCTCGAGGGGCCGTTCCTGGCCCCGACCCGGCTGGGGATCCATCCCCCGGCCGCCCGGCGGGACCCCGATCCCGCCCTTCTCCAGCGGCTGCTCGGCGCCGGCCCCGTCCGACTGATGACGCTCGCCCCCGAGCTCCCCGGTGCCGACGAGCTGATCGACCTCCTCCTGCTGCGCGGCATCGCCGTGTCGTGCGGGCACACAAACGCGACCGCCGAGGAAGCCACCAGAGCCTTCGACCGCGGTGCCCGCACCGTGACGCACCTCTTCAACGCCATGCGTCCCTTCCGCCACCGCGACCCCGGCCTGGCCGGGGCTGCGCTCGCCCGCGACGACGTGATCGTCCAGATCATCCTCGACGGCATCCACCTCGCCGAGGAGACCGCGCGCGTCGTGTGGCAGTCGGCGGCGGGACGGGTGGCGCTGGTCACGGACGCCGTGGCAGGGGCGGGGATGGGCGACGGCACGTACTTTCTCGGCGGCGCCGAGATCGAGGTGCGCGACGGAGCCGCCCGTGGCCCCGGCGACGTCCTCGCGGGGAGCACGCTCACGATGATCGAGGCCGTGCGCAACCTGCACGAGCTCGGCATTCCGCTGCCGGAGGCCGTCGCGGCCGCCACGGAGGTTCCCGCGCGCGTCCTGGGCGTTCCGGGGCTCGGCCGGCTCGACGTCGAGCTGCCGGCCGACCTCGTGGTTCTCGATGACACCCTCGAGATCGAGCGCGTCTGCGTCGGCGGCGAGGCTCGTGTCGTTGCCTGAGCCCGCCACCGCTCCCGAGGCGCCCGGGGCGGACTTCCTGGCGGAGATCCGCGGGCAGCCGGACGCCCTCCGGAGCCTGCTCGAGCACCAGCGCGACTACGCCCGCGTCGCAGCGGCCGCCCGCGATCGCGGCGCGACGACCGTCCGCATGGTCGGCCACGGCTCCTCGGACAACGCCGCCTCCTACGGCGTCTACGCCTTCGGGCTCCTGCCGCACTGGACGGCGCTGCGCGACTCGATCGCGCTGACCGTCCACTACGACACCCGCATCGACATGGCCGGCTCGACGGTGATCGGCCTCTCGCAGTCCGGCCGGACGCCCGACGTGATCCAGTACGTCTCGCGGGCGAGGAGGGCCGGCGCGTACACCGTCGCGCTGACGAACGACGTCGGCTCCGAGCTGGCCGCGGCAGCCGAAGAGGTGCTGCCGCTCGCCGCCGGCCCCGAGCGCGCAGTCGCGGCAACGAAGACCTACCTGAACCAGGTCGCCGCGCTGGCGCTGCTCGCAGCCTGTGCCGCGGGCGAGGGCCGGCGCTTCGCCGACGACATCCGCACCACCGCCGACCTGCTGGAGGGCGCGATTCCGGGGCTCGAGCTTCGTGTCAGGACGACGGCGCTGCCCTTCGCCTCGATCGGGCGGATGTTCGTGATCGGCCGCGGCACCGAGTTCGCGACCGCGCGCGAGATCGCGTTGAAGCTGCTCGAGACCTGTCGCGTCGCAGCCGAGCCGTTCACCGCCACCGCGCTCGCGCACGGCCCTGTGGCGGCGCTCGACCCGCTCTTCCCGGTCTGGACGATCGCCTCCGACGACGAGACGCTGCCGGCGGTCGTCGAGGCTGCGGAGCGGGTACGGGCGGCGGGCGCGACCCTCGTCGCGAGCGGCGACGCAGCAGAGACGCTCGCCGACGCGTCGTACGTCCTCCCAGTGCCGAAGCCGCCGTCGCCGCTGCTTTCGCCTCTGCTCTCGGTCGTGCCGGGCCAGCTCTTCGCCTCGGCGCTCGCGCAGGCGAGGGGCCTCGACCCCGATCACCCCGCGGGCCTCAGCAAGGTCACGCTTGCGCAATAACGACGGGGCGTTCTTCGCCGTCGACGTCGGTGGGAGCTCGGTCAAATCGGCACTCGTGGTCGACGGGAAGGTGGAGCAGCTCGCGCGGGAGCCCATCGCCCGGGGCCTCGACGAGCTCGTGCGGCAGATCGTCAGTTTGCACGACGCGGCCGCGGCCCCTGCCTGGGGCCTCTGTAGCGCGGGACTGATCGACTCGGAGCGCGGGGTCATCCGCTACGCGACGAACCTCGGCCTCGAGGACGCACCGATCGTGGACCTGCTCGCGGAGAGCGTCCCAGCGCCCCGAGTCTTCGTCAACGACCTTGTCGCCGCGACGGTCGGCGAGGCCGACGGCGGAACGCTCGCCCTGTTGCAGGTGGGCACCGGCATCGCGGGCCGCTGCGCGATCGAGGGACGCGTTCCGTCCTCCGCGAACGCCCAGGCGGGCGAGGTCGGCCACCTCCGCTTCCGGCCCGGCGGCCTGCGGTGCCGCTGCGGCAACCGCGGCTGCGCCGAGGCCTACGGCGCCTGGAGCGGGATCATCGACCGCCACGCGCAGGCGGGACGGCCCGAGCCGACACCGGCCGCGCTGCTCGAGGAGGCGAAGATGGACGGATGGGCCCGGGAAGTGCTCGCCGACGCGCTCGAGGCGATCGGCTTCGCCGCGTCGGCCCTCGTCGCCGTCTGCGACCCGGGGACGCTCCGGGTCGGAGGAGGCGTCGCCGCCGCGTGGGGCGACACGCTGCTGGAGTCGATCCGCTCGGCGCTGAAGGGCTCCGTCCTCCCGGACGTGGCCGCTGCAACCGTTGTCGAGAGCGCGAGGCTCGGCGACTCGGCCGCACTCGTGGGATTGTGGAAGCTCGCTAGAAGTGTGAGGTGACCCCGGCGGGGTCCTCGTCGGCGCTCTCGCCCGCCGGCACGCGCTCCTCGAGCCACGAGTAGGCGTACTCGCCGTCGTCGAGGTCCCGCGCCAGCGCCGTCAGCCGCAGTGGGTGGAAGGTGTCGCACATCACTGCCAGCTCGTGCGTCTCGGTCTGGCCGATCGACTTCTCCGCGAGCCCCGGGTGCGGCCCGTGCGGGATCCCGGAGGGGTGCAGCGTGACCGAGCCGATGTCGATCCCGCGCCGCGAGGAGAAGTTCCCGGAGACGTAATAGATCATCTCCTCGGAGTTCAGGTTCGAGTGGTGATACGGGATCGGGATCGCCATCGGGTCGAAGTCGAGCTTCCGCGGGCAGAACGAGCAGATCACGAAGTTGCGGCCCTCGAACGTCTGGTGCGAGGGCGGCGGCATGTGGATGCGGCCGGTGATCGGCTCGAAGTCGTTGATGTTGACCGTCCACGGGTAGACGTAGCCGTCCCAGCCGACGACGTCGAACGGGTGGTAGTCGAGGACGTACGTCTGGTACCCGTCGCGGACCCGCACCTTGACGCGGAACTCGCCCGTGTCGCGGTGCGTGTGCAGCTCGCTCGGCGGGTGGATGTCGCGGTGGTAGAACGGCGCGTGCTCGAGTAGCTGCCCGTAGTCGTTGCGGTAGCGCCGCGGGATCTCGATCAGCCCGGGTGACTCGAAGACAAGGTGGCGCTGCTCGCCGTCGGGCCGGAAGCGATAGGTCGTTCCCCGCGGTACGACGATGTAGTCGCCGGCGGCGTAGGAGAGATCGCCGAAGATCGTCTCGAGCGTCCCCGCCCCCTCGTGGACGAAGATCACCTCGTCGCCCTCGCCGTTGCGGAAGAAGTAGTCCATCTCCTCGTCCGGGCGGCAGAGCGAGATCTCGACGTCGTCGTTCCACATCAGCAGGCGCCGCCCGCTGACGGCGTCGCCCTCCGGCTCGAGCCCCATCGTGCGGAAGTGCCGGTGCTGGTGGCCTTCCGGGACCCACTCGTCGCGCTCGATCGGCTCGAACTCGTCGACCTTCGTAACGCGGCACGGCGAGGTGAGGTGGTAGAGGATCGACTCGTTCCCCGAGAAGCCCTCGAGGCCCATCACCTCCTCGGTCAGAAGGCGTCCGTTGTCCCTGAACTGGACGTGGCGCTTCTTGGGAACTTCGCCTCGGACCTGGTACGTGGGCACAGGCGAAGAATAGTCAGGCGAGCACCTCGGCCGCGAGGGCGGCCAGCCGCCCGCCGATAGCCGGTGCGAACTTGAAGCCGTGGCCCGAGCACGGCGAGCCGACCACGATCCGGCCGCGGCGCTCGAGCACGAACGTCTCGTCGCCGGTCGTGGTGTACATGCACGTCTCTGCGGCCGTCGGTGCGGGGTCGTCGAGCCGGTACGTCTCGTTCGCCCAGGCCGCGATCCGGTCGATCAGCTCCGGCTCGGGCTCGCCGGGCCGGTTCGGATCGGCCTCGGGACCGGCGTGGTGCGCTCCGGCCTTGAGGCCGTATTTCGGGTCGTAGAGCGAGTACATGTCGTGCGTGTGCCGGTCCGGCTTGAAGGAGACCACCGAGGGGACCGGTCGGTGCCCGTCGAGCCGGAAGTAGCAGAGGGTCTCGCGCGTCGTCTTCACCGGCAGCGGCTCCGCCAGTAGCTCGTTGACCCACGGGCCTGCGGTGACGACCACCGCGTCGGCATCGACCTCGTCCGGGTGGGCACGAGTCTCCTCACGCAGGTCGAGCTCGCGCGCGAAGGCCGCGAGCGCCTTGTCGGCCCGCACGATCCCCGCCTCCGGCTGCACGACCACGAAGGACTCCTCGGGGACGTGGATCGGGTAGCGCCGCTCGGCCTCCTCCCGATCGAGCCGCTCCCACTCCACGCCACAGCGTTCCAGGGTATGCGCGGTGCTCTCCTCCAACGTACGCACGACCTCGACGAGCCCCGGCAGCTCGAGGATCGTCGTGCCGCTCTCGGCTTCGAGCTCGCGCCAGAGCCCGAGCGCCTCTTGGGCCAGCCGCACGTAGTGGTCCTCGGCATAGGCGAGCCGAAAGATCCGCGAGCGGCCGTGGCTCGATCCGCGATCGTGCCCTACGCGGAACTGCTCGTAGACGACGGGCTCGAGCCCGCGCCGCTTCAGTGCCCAGCCGGTCGCGAGCCCCATGACGCCGGCGCCGATGACCGCGACCTTCATCGCCTGTCTCCTACCCGGTTGCGCAGGATCCCGATTCCCTCGACCTCGAGCTCGACCTTGTCGCCCGGCTGCAGCCAGCGCTCGTCGCCGTGCTCGAGGATGCAGCCGGTGCCGACCGTGCCCGAGCCGAGGACGTCGCCGGGACGCAGTTCCGTGTGGCGCGCCGCGTGGGCGACGATCGCTTCCCAGGAGTGGTGCATGTCGCCGAGGTTGCCGCGCGAGCGCTCCTCGCCGTTGACGCGGGCGACCATCTCCAGGCGCAGGTCGCCGAGCTCGTCCGCCGTGACGACGACCGGGCCGAGAGAGGTGGCGAAATCCTTGCCCTTGGCAGGGCCGAGGCCGATCCGCATCTCCTTGCGCTGCAGGTCGCGCGCGGACCAGTCGTTCATGATCGTGAAGCCGCCGATCTCCCCGTCGGCGCCGATCACCGCCGCGACCTCGAGCTCGTAGTCGAGCGCTTCCGTGCCCTCGGGGTACGGGATCTCCTCGTCCGGGCCGTAGATCGCCGCCGGGTTCGAGAAGTAGAACGTCGGCAGCTCGTACCACTCGGGCGGCACCTCCCCGCGGCCGGTGGCTGCCCTCGCGTTCCGAACGTGCTCCTCGAAGGCGTAGAAGTCGCGCACGGACGGCGGGTGTCTCACCGGAGGGAGCAGCTGCACTTCGTCGAGCGGGTACTCGGCATGCTCGCGAGCCTTGCCGCCGCCGGTGAAGAAGGACTCGAGGGTCTGCGCGGCGAGCTGGGCGACGCGGTCGCCCTCGATCCGCCCCGGCCACCCGCGCACCTCGTGCTCGAGCGGCGTGAACATGCACAGCTTCACGGCGCGAGGCTATTCGACGCGGCGCTTGTCTCGGTCTACTCGAAGGTTGGTTAGCCCGGCCACGCGGGCAAAGCCCGCGCGGCCTCGATGGTCGGCGCCGCCGAGTCGGCGCCTTAGCGGACTACGGCTCTGTGTGCACGATCACGTCGCTGATCTCGGGCCTCGCGCTGCGGATCCGCTCCTCGATCTCGCTCGCCCGCGCGTGGGCCTCGGCCAGCGGCGTGCCGGGGTCGAGACAGAGCGTGAGGTACGCGAGTAGGCCGTCATCGGTACGCAGGAAGCGCAGCTCGCGCGGAGGGCCGCCCGTCGCCTCGCTCACGATCCGCTCCACGAGCGCCCGCTCAGCGTCGGAGTCCTCCTCGACGCTGCGGCCCTCCCCCGCCTCGGCGAGCGGCTCGAGGTGCGTCTGCACCGCGTCCACCTCCGGGACCGACTCCACGATGGCACGTTCGACTTCGGTCGCGACCTCGTGCGCGTCCTCGAGCGGCAGGTCGCCGGGAAGCTTGAGGTGGAGCGAGACCTCGGTCGCGGGCCCGACGCGCAGAACCGTCAGGTTGTGGATCTCGCGCACCCGGCGCACGCCCTGGGCGGCTGCGAGTGCGCGTTCCCGCAGCGCGGCCTCGTCCTCGCGCGGCTCGACGTGGACGACGACGTCGCTTTCCGGCAGTGCACCGTGTACCGCGGCCTCGACCGCGTCGGCGGCCGCGTGGCCCTGGCCGACCGCCGCGCCCGGGGCCACGCCGATCACCACGTCCGCGAACTGGCGGCCCGCCGCCTGGCGCATCCGCAACCGACGCAGCTCGACGGGCGGCTCGACCGCGGCGATCGCCGCGAGCGCGGCCTCCTGCGCGTCGCGCGGGACGCGGTCCATCAGCACGTCCACGTTCAGGCGCATCAGCCGCCCGGCAGCGACGAGGACCAGCCCGGCGACGAACAGCGCCGCCGCCGAGTCCGCCCAGTGGTGGCCCGCACGAGCCGCGAGCAGCCCGAGCAAGACCGCTCCCGAGCCGGCGAGATCGCTCGTGAAATGGAACGCGTTTGCCTGCAGCGCCGGGCTCTTGTAGCGCCGGGCAGCGCGGAAGGAGACGGACGCGCGGGCGGCGTCGACGGCCATCACGACCGCGATCACAGCGATCGCGTACCAGTGCGGGTCGACCTGCCCTTCAGCGAGGCCGAACAGCCGCCACAGCGCGCGCCACGCGATCGCGAGGCTCGCGACCACCAGGATCGCCCCCTCCCCGAGCGCCGCGAGATGCTCCGCCTTGCCGTGACCGTACGCGTGGCCGGGATCCGCCGGCCGGGCCGCGACGCCGACCGCCACGAACGTCAGCAGCGCAGCGATCAGGTCCGTGCCCGAATGTGCGGCCTCTGAGAGCAGCCCGAGGCTGTTGCTCGCGATCCCCGCCACGAGCTTCACCGCGATCAGCAGGCATGCGGCGATGATCGAGACGAGCGCGGTCCGGCGCTGAGGGCTCACCGCCGCGAAGGATCGCACGCCAAGGCGCCGACCAGGCGGCGCCGACCAGGGAGGCCGTGCGGGCTTTGCCCGTGCGGCCGTTCATGACGAACGGCCCGCGGGGCGCGGGCCGTTCTGGGGTGAGCGAGGGGTAGGAGAGCTAGGTACTGGCGATGTCGCCGTGGAAGCGCTCGTGCATGAACGTCCCGGCGCCCTTGCCCTTGTCGTACCAGTGGTGGAACTTGAGGCCTTGGTTCCGCGCGTGGTACTGGAAGCTGAACTTGCACGCGGGCGAGTCCGTGAAGCACGAGAAAGTCGCGTTCGGGCCGAAGAACGTCGCGATCCAGACGTCGGTGAACCCGCAGTCGGCCGGGCAGGTCGCGTTCGGGTCGAACGTGCCGCCCATGACTCGGCCGCGCAGGTAGCCGTGGAACTTCCCCTTGATCCCTGCGGCCACCGTCGAGCCGTGCTTGCCCTTCTTCGCGCACGCGCCCGGGCTCTGGCCGGCGATCGTCACGAATGTGCCGCGGTCGTAGCGCGTGACGGTGAACGAGCCGTCGTTGTTGCGCTTCACCTTGAACAGGCGCTTCTGGGTGTCGACGGCCCAGTCGTTTCCGCATGAGCCTTGGTCCGTGACGACGACGTCGTACGGGCCGAAGACGTTGTGCTTCTTGCCGTGTGGACGGCTCGGGCCCTTGCCCTTGCCGTTTCCGGCGACGCCGGTCGCGGCGAGCATCAGCGCCGCAAGCAGCAGGCCCGGCAGGATCCAGCGTTTTCGCATTCCGAGGTCCCTCCTGGTTTCGTTCGTGCACCCAGGAGACGCCTCGCGGCGCGCACCCTTGCGCTCTGCCACTGTTTTTGCCCCTATTTGCTGGGGATTTTCTCGAGCGGCCAGATCAGGACGTCCTGGCGCTCGCCCAGGTCACAGAGGAGCTCGCCGTCGAGCTCGAGGCCGTCGGGCTGCATCGTGTTCAGCGTGATGGACGCCTCGGCCGGGCGGAGCCGCCACGGTGGGTGGTGGATCTCGGCGCGGTAGAGACCGGACTCGTCGCGGGCGTAGAGGCAGTAGCGCTCGACCAGGAAGTGCGCCAGCGTGCCGGGCTCGGGCTCGACCGGCTCGTCGACGGCGGCGTACGAGGCGTCGAACGCGAAAGGCCGCACGGCCTTCCGGCGGGCGGCCGAGTACTGGACCCGGCCGTCGCGCCGCTCCAGCGAGATCCGCGCGTGGAAGTACGGCAGCTTGTAGGCCCGCCGCGCCGCCTCCACCGCGACGAGGCTGGACGTGTCGAGGCTGAAGAACCAGATCCCCGGCTTGTCCTCGGCGGTGACGTAGGTCCGCACGTTGATCTCCGGAAAGCGCGAGACGACCGGCAGCGGGGGTGTCCCCCGCAGCCGGAAGCCCGTCAGCTCGAACGGCGTGATCCCGAGCCACGCGCTGCCGTCGTGCTCGTCGACGGTCAAGCCCGACGGCACGAGCTCCCGGACAGAGGCTGCGTCCACGCGCCAGTGCGCGAACAGAAGGTCCTCCCAGCTCTGGCCCATCAGCCACTGTCCTCCGGGCAGCGGCCACGGGCGGTGCTCGGTCTCGGAGAGGGAGCCGGACTGGCGTGCCGGCGCACGCAGGAGCTCGAGGCCGCTCACACCGAGCGTGGTGCCCGCGCAGAGCCGAGCGAAACGCTAGAGGTTGCCGCGAAGGGCTTGTTCCCGTTCGATGGATTCGAACAGGGCCTTGAAGTTCCCCTCACCGAAGGTCGTCGCACCGTGGCGCTCGATCACCTCGAAGAAGACCGTCGGCCGGTCCTGGGCGGTCTTCGTGAAGATCTGCAGCAGGTAGCCGTCCTCGTCGCGGTCGGCGAGGATCTTCAACCGCCGAAGGTCGGAGTAGTCCTCGGAGATCTCGCCGACCCGGTCCTCGACCTCCTCGTAGTACGCCTCGGGCGTATCGAGGAAGAGCATCCCGCGCTCCTTCATCGCCTCGACCGTGCGGACGATGTCCTCGCTCTGCATCGCGATGTGCTGAACGCCGGGCCCGTGGTTGAACTCGAGGTACTCCTCGATCTGGCTCTTCCGCTTGCCCTCGGC
>JBKPFI010000292.1:0-2235 GCA_046728775.1 Actinomycetota bacterium
CAGGTACGTGTAGAAGTCCTCGATCTGCTCCTTCGTGAGCTCGACCTCTTCCAGGCCGGACACGATCTCGTCATAGGTGAGGAACCCCTTCTCGAGACCGTCCTGAACGAGCTTGTGGAGCTCTTCGACGTCCGGAAGAGAGATGTCGACGGTGAGCACTTGACCTCCCGGCGTTCTCGCGGCTGGCTGGCGACCTACCTAAAAACGACAAGAGCCGGTCTCTCCGATCCGCCGGCTCACCCTCATGCGGGTCGGATGTTACACGCGAATGCACAAAATCGAAACAATTTGCTCACAGGAGCGCGACCGTGGCCGCGAGGCGGTCGCGCGTGTCCTTGACCGACACCTCGGCGAAGCCCGGGAGCTCAAGCCCAACCTCCGCCCCGAAGGCCGCGAGCGCAGGCCGCAGGGCCCGTGCGTTGCCGTCCGCGACCTTGAGCGCGAGCCCGAGGCCGTCACTGGACGCGGCGCACATCAACCCCTCCGCCCCGCCCTTCGCGATCCAGCCGGGGCTGGCGCGCATCAGCTCGGTGTCAGTCGAGCCCTCGCCGCCGATCAACTCGGGATGGGCGCGCATGGCGGCCGCAATGCGGTCGCCACCCTCCAGCCGCTCGAAGCCCGCGAACGCCGCCGCCGCGCGTTCGAGCGGGACGCCGAAGCAGACGACGCCGCAGCCGTCGGGGCCGGTCTCGACGCTGCTTCGGTCGAGCCCCATTGTCGCCGCCACCTCCGCGAGCAGCGCCTGCTGCAGCGGGTGGTCGGCGTCGCGGTAGTCGTCGAGCGGCCAGCGGTTCGCTCGGCAGACGGCCAGCATGGCGGCGTGCTTGCCCGAGCAGTTGTGGTAGATCGGCTGCGCCGGGCGGCCCGGCTGGAGGCCGCAGTGCAGCTCCTCCTCGCGGCCGCCGGTGGCGGCGAGCAGACGCCGGACCGCCTCGACGTGCACGGGCGTCCCGAAGTGCGAGGCGGCCGCGATCGCCAGCTCCTCGCCGTCAAGGTCCTCGCGCGCGCGGGCGAGGAGCAGCGCCTGGATCGGCTTCGCCGAGGAGCGGAGCGAGGCGGGGAGCGACGGCTCGCCCGCGGCCGCGACGACCTCGCCGTCGCGCACGGCGACGGCGTGCACCTCGTGAACGCACTCGAGAATCGACCCGCGGCGCACGGCTACCCTGAGCGGCTCAGCCATGGGCGGGAGCGTAGTACCCCATCCAGCAATGCAGGTCGGCTTCTGGCCCGCGATCACGCGGCGCCAGAGACCACCCTTGCCCTTGGCGAGCCGTCCAGCCTCGCCAGCAGGCAAGTGCGACCTCTGGCTTGGTGCTCGCGACCCAGAACCTCGACGGCATCACTGGACGGGGCACTAGATGCCGGAGTTGCCTGAGGTCGAAGCGTGGAGGCGTGCGCTCGACGATCCCGTCAGCGCGTTCCCGATCGAGAAGGCGGGGCCCGCGCACGTGGCGACGCTGAAGACCTTCGACCCGCCGCTCGCCGAGCTCGAAGGTCGGCGGCTGGCCGGAGCGGAGCGGCGCGCGAAGCGGCTGCTCTTCCCGACCGAGGACGGCGAGCTCGTGCTGCTGATCCACCTGATGTCGGCCGGCCGCCTGCGCTACCTGCGCGCGGGCGAGAAGGGCCCGAAGACGCCGGCCTTCCGCCTCCGCTTCGAAGGCGGCGGCGAGCTCGTGCTCACCGAGGGCGGGCCGAAGAAGCGCGCGGGCGTCTGGCTGCTGACCCCTGAGGCCGCGGAGGCGGAGCTCGAGCACCTCGGGCCCGAGGCGCTCGGTCTCGGCGCGGAGCGGGTCGGCGAGATCCTCGCCGACCACCCGCGGCGCCTGCACTCGCTCCTCCGCGACCAGCGCGTGATCGCCGGCATCGGCCGCGCGTGGGCGAACGAGATCCTCCACACCGCAGGCCTGTCCCCCTTCGCCCCGGCCCAGGGACTGTCCCCGGGCCAGGTCCAGGAGCTGTCGGACGCGATCGACTCGGAGCTGACCCGCGGCCTCGAGCTACGGGAGCGCGGCGCCAAGGACGCGAAGGTCTACCGCGTCCACGACAAGCTCCACGAGCCGTGCTACGTGTGTGGCACGCCGATCGAGCGTGTGGACTTCGAGGAGCACACCAACTACTACTGCCCGCAGTGCCAGACCGCTGGCCGGATCCTCAAGGACCGGCGGCTCTCGCGCCTCCTTCGCTAGCGACCGGCAACGCTGGTCAGGCGTCCAGGGACGCTGGCCCACGCCAGGC
>JBKPFI010000119.1:0-9952 GCA_046728775.1 Actinomycetota bacterium
AAGATGTCGCCGACCTGCGCCGCGCGCTCCATCGGCAGCACCTGGAACCCGTCCATGACCGCCTCGAGCGCGCGCAGGGGGTCGACCTCGGTCACGACAACGTGCGCACCCATGCCCTTCGCGCGCGAGGCAACGCCGCGCCCGCACCAGCCATAGCCGGCCACGATGAACGTCCGCCCGGCGAGCAGGACGTTCGTCGCGCGCACGATCCCGTCGATCGTCGACTGGCCCGTCCCGTAGCGGTTGTCGAACAGATGCTTCGTCTGCGCGTCGTTGACCGCGATCACCGGGAATCCGAGCGCGCCGTCGCGCTCCAGCGCCCTGAGGCGGATCACGCCGGTGGTGGTCTCCTCGGTGCCGCCGAGGATGTCGCCGAGCTGCTCCCGGCGGTGTGAGTGGAGGACGCCGATCACGTCTGCGCCGTCGTCCATCGTCAGCTGGGGCTTGTGGTCGACCGCCGCCTCGATGTGCTGGTAGTACGTGTCGTTGTCCTCGCCCTTGATCGCGAATACGGAGATGTCGAACTCCTCGACGAGCGCGGCCGCGACGTCGTCCTGCGTCGAGAGCGGGTTCGAGGCGCAGAGGACGACGTCCGCGCCGCCGTCCCTGAGCGTGCGCATCAGGTTGGCGGTCTCGCTCGTCACGTGCAGGCAGGCGGAGACGCGGTAGCCCGCGAGCGGCTGCTCGCGCTCGAAGCGCTCCCGGATCGCGGCGAGGACGGGCATCTGCCGGTCGGCCCACTCGATGCGGCTAAGGCCGTCGGCCGCCAGCGCCAGATCCTTCACGTCATGTCGTCTCGTCGTAGCCATCTCGCTCCTTCGCTCGCTTAAGGCGCTCGCTTGCGACGCCGTCCAAAGAGGCCGTGCCGGCTCTGCCGGCGCGGCCGTCCAAAGCACTGTCTGGGATCTCGAACGATGTTGCCCTCCTACCCCCGATAAGCCTCTAGGCGGCCAGTAGCCGCTCGTGCTTGCGCTGCTCCCAATCGAGCGCGCTCAATTCCGTGCCGGCGAGCCACGTGTCTACCGCGGCGCGCAGTTCTGGCTCGCGCCGCAGGCGCGCGGCGAACGCCAACTCCCGCAGCTCGACCCGGAACCGCCGCCGGAGCTCTTGCAGCGACCGCAGCTGATTCAGCTCGAGCAAACCGTAGACGCGGTAGCCGGAGCCGGTGCGCCGGGGAACCACGAGGCCTGAGCGTTCGAGGTAGCGGAGCATGCGCGGGGACCATCCGCTCTGCGCCGCTGCTTGTCCGACTGTCGCCGCTCGCACGAGCGGAACCTTAACACAAGTGTGTCAGGCTTCGCTCGTTCCCTCTCGCCCGTAGCGGTCCTCGAGCCGCACGACGTCGTCGAGCTGCGGAGTCGAGACTTCGAGGATCGTCGTGTCCTCGACGGCGGTCAGCCGATGCACCGTCCCCGGCTGGAAGTGGAACGCTGCGCCGGGGCCGACGACCTCGCTGTTGAGCATCCGCTCTCCCATCGCGCCGAGCTCGAGCTGCGCACGCCCCGAGAGCACGTACCAGGCCTCGTCCTTGACCTTGTGGAACTGGAGGCTGAGCGAATGGCCGGCCTTCACGAACAGGATTTTCCCTGCAAATTGCCCAGTTTTCGCCCAGATCAGCTCGTGGCCCCAGGGCTTGTCCACCTTCTCGGGCTCGATCGCGAACCGGTCGAGGCCACCGAGGTTCGGGGAGGTCAGGTGATCGTGCTGCGCCACGAGCGGCGCGAACCTACCACCAGCGCGCAGCGCTCGTCCGCGGAGCGGACAGGTGGAGGGGTCTGGGGAACCGCGAGGTTCCTCCGGAGCACCTAGCCGCGCGGGCGTGTGGGCCAACCAGGGTGCTCGGCGAGGTACTCGCTGGCGAGCCGGAGGTCCTTCGGAGTGTTCACGGTGAGCCACACGCCTTCGTGGCGGAGCGCACGCAGTCGCCCCTCCGACGCAAGCTCGGGAAAGGTCATCGTCTCGTGGTCGCCGCGCTCGGGCAGGCGCGCGAGCGCTTCCTCGCCGAGCACGTAGATCCCACAGCTGACCCAGTGGTCGAGGCGCGGCGCCTCGCGGAAGCCGGTGACCAGGTCGTCGTCGAGCTCGACCACGCCGAAGGGCGAGCGGAGCGGGACGACCGTGATCGTCGCGGCCGCGCCACGCGAGCGATGCAGGGCCAGCAGCTGCAAGAGGTCGACGTCGACGAGCTCGTCGCCATTCAGCGCGAACAGATCGCCCTGCTCGATCCGAGCGGCCGACGCGAACCGGATTCCACCTCCGCGTCCCAGTGGCTCCCGCTCCGGGACCGCGACGATCTCCGGCCCGATCCCGCCGAGCGCGGCCTCGAACGCGGCCTCCTGCCCCGCCGCGCAGCTGACGAGCACCCGGTCGACCCCCGCGGCGCGCAGCTGCTCGACCTGGTACGCGGCGAGCGGCCGGCCCGCGACCTCGACGAGCGCCTTCGGCCGGCCGTTCGCGGCATCGCCGAGCCGCTCGGCCTTCCCGCCGGCGAGGATTACTGCTTCCAAGACTCAGAGCTCGAGCTCGGGCTCGCGCTCTTCGGTCTCGGGGAGCGCGGCGAGCGGCGAGGCGGCTCGGCCGATGCCCTCGTAGGTGAAGCCGGCGGAGCGCGCCTGCTCGGGGTCGAGCAGGTTCCGGCCGTCGACGATCAGCGGCCTCCGCATCGCCTGCCGCACCTCCTCGGACGCGAGGCCGCGCAGCTCGCTCCATTCGGTGACGATCACGGCAGCGTCGGCGCCGGCGACCGCGTCGAGGACGGTGTCGCAGAGCGAGACGCCCTGGAGCAGCGGGCCGGGGTCGGCGACCGGGTCCCACGCGCGCACGTCGGCTCCCTCCGCCAGCAACCGCGACGCGAGCACGAGCGACGGCGCCTCCCGCAGGTCGTCGGTGTCCGGCTTGAACGCGAGCCCGAGCAGGGCGATCGTCTTGCCGCGCAGCTTGCCGAGGTGCTTCTCGAGCTTGCCGACGACGCGGCGCTTCTGCAGCTCGTTCACCTCGATCACCGCGTTCAGCAGCTGGAAGTGGTAGCCCGAGTTCGAGGCGAGCTGCTTCAGCGCGATGCCGTCCTTGGGGAAGCAGCTGCCGCCCCAGCCGATGCCGGCCCGCAGGAAGTGCGGGCCCAGCCGGTGGTCGAGCCCGACCCCTTCGGCGACCTTGACCACGTCGGCTCCGGTTGCCTCGCAGACGTTGGCGATCTCGTTGATGAAGCTGATCCGCGTCATCAAGAACGCGTTCGCGGCGAGCTTGATCATCTCGGCCGAGGCGACGTCTGCGCTGAGGATCGTGCTCCCGAGCGGCTCGTACAGTTCCGCGACCGTCGCGGCGTCGGCCTCCGTGAAAGCGCCGATTACCACCCGGTCGGGGCGGATGAAATCGTCCACGGCGCGGCCTTCGGACAGGAACTCCGGATTGGAGACGTAGCCCACGTGCGCGAGCCCTCGCGCATCGAGTGCCGCGCGCACCTTCTCGCCGGTGCCGACCGGAACGGTGCTCTTCATCACGACGATCGCCCGTTCGTCGAGCGCCGGAAGCTCGTCCACGACCGTCCAGACCGCCGAGAGATCGGCGTCGCCGGAGTAGGTCGGCGGCGTGCCCACGCACACGAACATCAACGGCGAGACGACCTCGCCGACGTCCAGCGTGAACGTCAGCCGCTCGTTGTTGCGCTCGATCAGCTCCGCCAGGCCGGGCTCGTAGAGCGGTACCCGCCCGGCCTGCAGGGCTTCGATCCGCTCGGGGATCACGTCGCGAACCACGACCTCGTGCCCGAGCTCGGCGAAGCAGGCGCCGGTGACGAGGCCGACCCAGCCGGCGCCGAAGATCCCGATTCTCGGCTTCGCAGCTCCCATCGCGCGCCGGAGCCTATCGAGGCAGCGGCCGCAGCCCGCGGGCGATCGAGAGCATCGTCTCGTTCGAGAGCGAGTCGAGCAGCGTGTTCACGACCCAGTACGTGGCGTCGTTGTAGCGCAGCACGACCATGTGCAGATGGGAGCCGGAGTAGTAGAGGTCGTAGTCGCGGCCGTTGACGCGCTGCGTGAGGCTCTTGTCGGCCAGCACGGGCGCGTCGGCCCACGTCGTCTCCTGGATCCCCCAGTACTCGCGCGCGCCGGTGCGGAAGGTGAGGCGGATCGTCGGCTGGCCCTCGAGCGGGTAGATCCGAACCGGGGTCTCGCCGTAGCCCGCGTCGAGGTACGAGCTGCGCTCCAGCCGCGTCGGGTACTGGAGCTGGAAGGGCAGGCGCTTGCGATACCGCAGGAGCGTCGAACGCGTCTCGCCCGGGTCGCGGCGCACGTTCGGCGGGTGGTGCACAGGCCCCTGCGGCACGACGACGGGCGCAAGCTGGTCGTGGAAGGTCGAGCCGACGATCACGACGACCAGCGCGCCGTTCGAGAGCCGCCGCCTGATCGCCGGCGGCATCGGCTCGACGTCAGCGCTGCCGACGAGCTTTGCGACCTGTTGCGCGGCGACCTTTCCGTTCCCGGGTCTCCGCGGGTCGAAGTAGACCTTGGAGTGGAAGTAGTTCCAGCGCGGCGCGTTGGCGGGCTGGCCGCCGGGCGGCGCCAGCGTTGTGTAGCCCTTCCGGCCGAGCAGGTAGCTCGCGTTCGAAGCGGAGCCGGGGACCCCGTTGCCGTTCAGCACCGTCAGCGTCACTTGCTTGGGCGGGATCGTTCGCTTGCGCGGACGGAGCTTGCGGCCGAGCGCCACCTCGGTGGCGGCGGTCGAGGCCTCGACGTCCGGGTTGAGGAAGCTCTGCACGGCGTCCTGGATGTTGCCCTGGTCGGTCGTCAGCTCGCTGTAGCCCGAGAGCCCGCTGATCTTGACCTGGAAGACATGGCCGTGCGGGAGATCGAGCGCGAACTTCGCATAGCTGTAGACCGTGCCGAGGTTGAAGTCACCGCCGCCGCCGACGCCGATCTCGACGTACCTGTGGTGCGCGATCGTGTTCACGATCCGGACGAGGCTGGTGGGCCCGATCGAGCTCGCGACGCGCTGCCGCGCCGCGGCGACGAACTGCTGCTGGCGGGCGAGGCGGTAGAGGTCCGAGTCCGTGTGCCGGTAGCGGACGAAGTCGAGCGCCTGCCTGCCGCTCAGCCGCTGGTAGCCGGGCTGCAGGTCGATGTCGGCGAAGTTCGTCGCCTCGGTGCCGACGTTCTTGTTGTAGTAGCGCCGGTCGATGTCCATCCAGACGCCGCCGAGCTTGTCCACCACGGCCCGGAAGCCCGCGAAGTTGACGCTGATCAGGTAGTTGATCGGCAGGCCGGTTAGGTGGCGCACCGTCTCGAGCGAGCCCGCGGAGCCGCAGAACGAGTAGGCGCTGTTGATTCGGCCCGAGCCGCTCGGCACCGCCGCGCCGCCGTCCTTGCCCGGGCAGTAGAGCGGAACGATGAGGTCGCGCGGGAACGAGAGCAGCGAGAGCGTCTTCGTGACCGGATCGGCCCGGATCAGCATCATCGTGTCCGAACGCGAGGGGGCGTTGCCGTCGCCGGCGCGGTGGTCGTAGCCGATCACGAGCGCGATCGCCGCGTGCTTGGCATCCGGGACCTCGTCGAGGCGCGCCTGCGCCCGCTTCGCGTCGAGCGAGTGCGCCTGAAGCGCCGCGGCGCTCTCGTGGGCCCAAAGGTAGAAGCCGCCTACCAGCCCGCAGACCAGCATCAACACGGTCACGAACAGCCAGAGGAAGAAGCGGCCGATCTGGGCCGCGATGCCGCGTTGCGGAGGCGGCGGTTGCCGGTAGAGCGTGACCGGCGAAAGGGCACCCGGCGGCAGAACCGACCGACCGTTGCCATTGACCTCGGCGCCGCGGCCGATTCCTCTCTTCAGCGTCGTGCGCATAGAAAAAAGAGAACGCCCGCGCGGCATTCGCCGCGCTTCAGGATAGCCGACTAACCCAGCCGGCTAAACGGTAGTACGAGCCCCGGCCAGCGCCTCCTCCGCCAGCCTCGTTCCTTCGACCATCGCGCGAAGCTTCTCGTACGCGACGTCCCAGCTGCGCGTCCGCAGACCGCAGTCCGGGCAGACGTGGATCCGCGCCAGGTCGCCGAAGACCTCGACCGCGTAGAGAATTCGGTCGCGCACGAGCTCGGGCGATTCCACGAAGTCGGTGTGGATGTCGAGCACGCCGAGGCCGAGGATCGGGTCGTGAGGCAGGTCGCGGAACTTCGAGATCACCTCGTAGCCCGGCCGGTCCGCTCCCGAGGTGCCGAGCTCCCGGCTGTCGTAGTTGGCGAAGCCGACGCAGTACTGGCGGCAGCCGCTCATGCCTTCGATCGCCGGGAAGAAGAGGTCGTAGTCCGAGAAGCAGAGGTGCGTCGAGAAGAAGCAGTCGAGCCCTTCGACGCTGACGTTGAAGCTCTCGACGAAGAGGTCGAGCTCGTCGGCCTCGGTGGAGGCGCCCGGCTCGTCGATCTGGATCCAGTCCGCGCCGAGCGCGATCAGGGCCTCGAGGTTCGGGCGGATCAGGTTGCGCGCGATGTCGAGCGTCAGGTCGCGGCGGGCCTCGATCTCCTGCTTGCGGCCGTAGCCGCCCCCGAGGCGTCCCTCCCTCGGGGTGTGGTGCTCGTCGTACGACCAGATCGCCAGCGTGTACGCGCCGGTGACCGGGATCTTGAGCCGGTGCTTCGCCGCCGACTGCAGGAACGAGAACTCGTCGTTGTGGTACGGCTCGCGCAGCCCGACCGGCCCGACGGCCGCGGACTTCGAGTAGTACTTGTTGTCGAAGCTACGGACGGTCCCGCGCGGCTCGAAGCCGGCTGCGTGCTCGATCGCCCAGGCGTACATCTCGCTGCGGAGCTGCTCGCCGTCCCAGATCACGTCGACACCGGCCGACTCCTGGAGCCGCAGGCAGTAGCGGCTCGACCAGCGCGCGACCTCGGCGGGATCCGCATCGCCCTGTTGGAGGGACTCGACGAGCTCCTCGTGGTCGTCCACCCCGACCTTCTCGCCCCAGGACCGTGCGTGCTCGATGTCGCTCTCCCCTAGCTGGCGGCCCTGCGCCGTCTTTACCAGCCAGGGCGGCTTCGCCAGGGAGCCGATCTCGTGGGTGAGGAACTGGTGCTCGGTCACGCTGCCGCCTCGACGGTAGCGGTTCGAGCCTCACCGAGCCGCGCCACCTTCTGCCGGGCGAGCGGCTCGGAGACGAACTGGAGGTCGCCGTTCGGCACGAGCGCGATCCGCTCCGCGCGCTCGCCGAGCTTCTGCGCGAACTCCGCGAGCTCGCGCGGGTCCTCCAGCAGCGAGCTGCGGGCGTCGATCACGCCGGCGAGCAGGAGCTTCGAAAAGCCCTCCGGCACGGCCTCCAGGTGCGTCGCGTAGAAGTCGATCCCGATCCCCTCGACCGGCAGCTCGGCCGCGCCGGCCTCGAGCAGGCCTTGGGCGTCGCCGAGGGCGAACCACACCGCGAGCTTCGGGCCGCCTGCGAGCGCCTCCAGCGCCTCGGCGAGATCGTCGAGCTCGGCCGCCTCCTCGCGCGCGAGGAACGGCTCGACGAGCACGACCAGCTCTGCCTCGACGCGTTCGAGCGCCGGCCGGAGCACGCCCTGGGCCATCGTCTGCGCGGTGACGCCGGTACCCTTCGCCAACGCCGAGGGCGACGGGAGCGTGATGAGTCGCGGCCCCGGCAGCGGCGGCAGGTAGCGGTCATCGAGCGATCCGCCGAGCGACGGCGTCGCGGTCGTGGCCTTCGGCGCTCGGTAGAAGGTGTTCGTGTCGAGGAACCGCGTCAGGGCGCCGGTCTCGAGCCCGTCCGCGGCTTCGAGGAGGGGCCGGAAGTGGTCCTGCCAGCGGAGCATGCCGTCGGCGAGCAGGTCGAAGCCCGCGGCCTGCTGAGCAGAGACGAGCTCCGCCTGATCGCGCTCGACCTGCTGGCCGACGGCCTCGGCCGTGGTGCGCCCCCGGTCGAGGTCGCGCGTCGCCTGCACGAGCGCCTCGGAACGAGGGTACATCCCGGGCAGAAAGGCCTCTAGGTGCACGCCCGGGTCCTCGCGAGCGAAGCGATGCGACAAACCAGCCCCGCGGAAAATGCGCAGCATTTTTCGCGGCGGTCAGCCATGCACCGAGAGCTGGTTCTCCGCGTGGCGGATGCGCTGCTCGAGCTGCCAGCGGTCGGCGTCCGACTCGCCTCGCTCGCAGCGCTCAAGCTCCGCGCGCGCCTCCTCGAGCTGCTGTTGCGCGCGCTGGACGTCGATGTGGCGCGCGTCGACCGCGTCGTCGACGAGCGCAAGCGCGCGGTCCTGCTCGACCTTGAAGAAGCCGGGCCCGGTCGCGAACTCGAGCACGTCCTCGCTCTGGCGGTCGCGGTAGATCCGCGTGGAGCCGGCCTTCAGCATCGCCACGAGCGGCGCGTGCCGCGCGAGCACGCCGATCTCGCCCGCGTCGCCGGGCACGATGATCATCTCGGCCTCGCCCTCGAAGGCGGCTCCCTCGGGCGTGACGAGGGAGAGCTCGAACGTCTTGGCCATCTAGGCCGGGACCGGTTCCGCAGGCTCTTCGGCTTCCGCTTCGGGCTCCTCGGCCTCGGCCTCGGCTTCGGCCTCCGGGGCCTCCTCGCCGCGGCCCTTCGCGACGGCCTCGTCGATCGTGCCGACCATGAAGAAGGCCTGCTCGGTAAGCTCGTCGTGCTTGCCGTCGAGGATCTCCGCGAAGCCGGCGATCGTGTCCTCGAGGCGCACGAACTTGCCCGGCTGCCCGGTGAAGGTCTCGGCGACGAACATCGGCTGCGAGAGGAAGCGCTCGATCTTGCGTGCCCGCTGCACGATCAGCCGGTCCTCGTCCGAGAGCTCGTCCATGCCGAGGATGGCGATGATGTCCTGCAGGTCCTTGTAGCGCTGCAGCACCTCCTGCACCCGCGTCGTCGTCTCGTAGTGCTCGGGCGAGACCACGTCGCGCGTGAGCGCCCGCGACGAGGAGTCGAGCGGGTCGATCGCCGGGTAGATGCCCTTCTCGGAGATCGGCCGCGAGAGCGTGATGAAGGCGTCGAGGTGGGCGAAGGTGTTCGCCGGTGCCGGGTCGGTGAGGTCGTCGGCGGGGACGTAGATCGCCTGCACCGAGGTGACCGAGCCCTGGCGCGTCGAGGTGATGCGCTCCTGCAGCTGGCCCATCTCGGTCGCGAGCGTCGGCTGGTAGCCGACGGCGCTCGGCATGCGGCCGAGGAGCGCCGAGACCTCGGAGCCGGCCTGGACGAAGCGGAAGATGTTGTCGATGAAGAGCAGCACGTTCGCGCCCTCATCGCGGAAGTACTCGGCCATCGTGAGGCCGCTCAGCGCCACCCGCAGGCGCGCGCCCGGCGGCTCGTTCATTTGCCCGAAGACGAGCGCCGTGTCGGGGAGCACACCCGACTCGGTCATCTCGATCCAGAGGTCGTTGCCCTCGCGCGTCCGCTCGCCGACTCCCGCGAACACCGAGTTGCCCTCGTGCTCGCGCGCGACGTTGCGGATCAGCTCCTGGATGAGGACGGTCTTGCCCAGGCCGGCGCCGCCGAACAGGCCGACCTTGCCGCCGCGCACGAACGGCGCGATCAGGTCGATCACCTTGATGCCGGTCTCGAAGACCTCCATGGACGGCTTCAGCGCGTCGAAGGAGGGCGGGTCGCGGTGGATGGGCCAGCGCTCTCCGTCTTCCGCGATTGGCTCGCCCTCGTCGATCGGCTCGCCGAGCACGTTGAACAGGCGGCCGAGCGTCTGCTTGCCGACTGGTACGGCGATCGGCGCGCCGGTGTCGATCACGTCGACGCCGCGCGGGATGCCGTCGGTGGCGTCCATTGCGACCGCGCGGACGCGGTCGTCACCGAGGTGCTGCTGGACCTCCGCGATCAGGTCGATGGCGGCCTGGCCGTCCCGCTCGGGCAGCTCGATCCGGAGGGCGGTGTAGATCTCGGGGAGCTGGTCCGGGAAGACGGCGTCGATGACGACGCCCTTGATCTCGACGACCTTGCCGACGTTCTGCTTCTGGCCGCTGT
>JBKPFI010000310.1:0-2136 GCA_046728775.1 Actinomycetota bacterium
CCCTCCGCGTTCAGAGGACGCTCTTCCCAGCCCTCGAGCCCCGCGAGCGCCAGCGTCAGCTTCGGCCGCCGCCGCCGGAGCACACGGAACGCCTCGACCAGCGCCGGCAGGTTCTTCCGGGGCTCGAGGGTCGAGACGCCGAGCACGTACGCCCCGCCGAGGTCCGCCGCGTCGCCCTCGGGACCGAAATGCGGGTCGATCCCCGGATACGCGACGACGACCCGCTCCGCGGGCACGCCGAGCAGCTCGACGACCTCGCTCCCGGTGAAGGCTGAGTTGACGAAGACGCGGTCGCAGGTGCGGGCCGCGTGCTGGTACTTGCGGCCGTGCATGCGCAGCGTCTCCGGCTCGACCCACTCCGGGAAGCGCAGCGGCACGAGGTCGTGCACCGTCGTCGCGCGCACGCCGCCGCGCTGCGGCGGGTACATCCAGTCCGAGAAGTGGAAGACGTCCAGCGGGCCGACCAGGCGCTCGACGGCGAAGCGCCCGGCGCGGCTCCACGCCGTCCGCACCACGTGTGGCAGCAGCGGCAGCCGCAGCTCCGCTCCGAGCCCCGCGAGCGCTTGCTCGATCCGCCCGCGCCCGCTCGGGCCCGACGGGCCGAACGCGACGACGTCGTGAGCGCTGCCCGCCACCTCCATGAGGCCCGCCACCATGCCGCGGAGGTAGTTCCCGATCCCCGTCCGTGGGCGCGCGAGCGGGCTGACGTCGACGACGATTCGCACTCGCCGGTCAGGCGGTGGCAGGCGGCAGAACGAGCGGTTCGGAGCCGACCTCCGAGAACCAGAAGATCCCCTCGCGCACCAGGTCGACGGCGACCGCTCCGCCCTCGAGGTCGTCGCGGCTGAGGCGGAGATCGACGGCGACCGACTCTCCCGGCGCGACCGACCGCGGCAGGATCGTGCGCGGCAGCTCGCGCTGACGCTCCTGCGCCGGGCCGACGACGTAGGCACCCAGGGTGACCGAGCCGCTCGGGTACGGGTAGCGCCCCGCGGGCCAGAAGGCTCGGCCGGTGTTCGTGACCGTCAAGCGCAGGCTCTGCTCGGGCCCGACCTCGGTCCAGCCGCCCTCGGCCCGAATCTCGGCCGCGAACGCGCCGCGCCCGGCGTCCTCCTCGGGGATGGGGTTGATCGCGTGCACGATGTTGAAGTCGACGGCGAGCTCCTGCGCCCGGTCGCGCAGCCGCTTCGGGAGCAGCCGCTCGAGCCGCCCGCCGCCCGCGGGAAGCTCGACCAGCTCGTCCACCTCGGCCAGCCGGCGCACGTTTACGAAGCCGGCCTCCTCGACCACCGCGACGAGGTACTCCGGGTCGAACGGCGACTCGAGGGTGCCGAAGCGCTCCATCTCGGCGACGAGGTTCCGCTCGGCCTCGGAGCCCGGCACGGGCTTGGCGCCCTCGTGGATGTAGAGCTGGCCGCCCGGCACGACCGTGCGCCTGACCACCTCGAGGGTCTCGAGCTCGTTGTCGAAGTGGTGCATCGTGTCGTAGAGGACCGCGGCGTCGAAGCGGCTCGTCCAGGGCATCTCGCGGACGGGCAGCGCATGGAACTCCGCGAGCGGCTCGACGCCCTCGCCGACCGGGCCCGCGATCGCCTCGACCCGCGCGCGCGCGATCTCGGTCATGTCGGGGGAGATGTCCACGCCTGTGACCCAGTAGCCGCAGCGGGCGAGGAACTCGCTCAGCCAGCCGGGGCCGCAGCCGAGGTCGAGCACCTGCGCCCGCAGGTCGAGCTGGAGCAGCTCGACGAGGTGCGCGAAGGTCCGCAGGCACTGCGCGAGCTCCTTGTTCGGCGGGGCAGTGAAAGGCTTCGTACGAAGCCACAGCCGGGCCCCCGGATCGAGCTTCTCGACGTAGGCGAGGTGGCCCTGCTCGTAGTCCTGGCCGAGGTCCCGCAGGCGGCCGCGCTCGGCCGCGAGCCGGCCGGGTCCTGGGCTGGAGCTCACATCGGCCGATTTTACGGGAGCACTAGACTGGCCGCGCGTGACGGTGTACGTCGATCTCTTCCATTACCGGGAACTTTTCCGGAGCCTCTTCCGCCGCGAGCTGCACGTTCGCTACCGGGGCTCGCTGCTCGGCGTCGCGTGGTCGCTCGTGAACCCGCTCGTGCTCGTCGGCGTCTACACGCTCGTCTTCTC
>JBKPFI010000141.1:0-7501 GCA_046728775.1 Actinomycetota bacterium
ACGGGCCTGCCGGCAGCTGGCGGCTCGTGGACGACCCATGGGGCAACCCGATCGAGCTCTTCCAGCGCAGGTGATGCGCCTCAACGATCCCGAGCTCGTCCGGCGGCAGTACGAGACCGAGGCCGGTCTCGCCGTCCGCCGCGAGTCGCAGCTTCGCTACCTAGAGGGGACGAACGCGTTCGACGTCGCGCTCGGGGCTGTCAGCCGCGCCGAGCCGCGACGGGTGCTCGAGGTCGGGTGCGGGATGGGCGAGTTCGCCGAGCGCGTGGTACGTGAGACCGGCGCCGAGGTCGTGGCCACCGATCTCTCGCCGCGCATGGTCGAGTTGACGCGGAATCGGGGCCTCGACGCGAACGTCGCCGACGTCCAGGCGCTCCCGTTCGAGGACGGCGAGTTCGACTGCGCCGTGGCGAACTGGATGCTCTACCACGTGCCGGATCTCGACCTCGCTCTCGGCGAGCTCCGGCGCGTGCTGCGGCCGGGAGGGACGCTCGTCGCGACGACGATCGGCGGCGAGCACATGGCCGATGTGTGGCGGCTCGTCGCGTTCGGTGTTCCGCAGCGAGAGTTCTCGCGCGAGAGCGGCGAGGAGCTGCTCGGACGTCACTTCGCTCGCGTCGAGCGGCAGGACGTGGATGCGGAACTCGTGTTCCCGGACGAGGCAGCGGTGCACCGGTACGTCGAGTCGACCGTCTTTGCCCACGAGGTCCCGCGACCGCTGCCGCCCGTCCCCGGCGTCTTTCGGTCGCGCTCCCGCACAACCGTTTTCGTGGCGCAGCGGTGATCAGGCCTGCCGAGCTGATCGAGCGCAAGCGCGACGGCGGGGAGCTGACGCCGGCTGAGTGGAACGAGCTGATGCTTGCGTACGCGCGCGACGAGGTGCACGACTACCAGCTGGCCGCCCTCTGCATGGCGATCTACTTCCGCGGGCTGACGAGCAGCGAGACCTATGCCCTGACACAGGCGATGATCGCGACGGGGGAGACGGTCGACCTGCACTCCGCGCTCGGCCGGAAGGTCGTCGACAAGCACTCGACCGGCGGCGTGGGGGACAAGACCTCGATTGCGGTTGGGCCGATCGTCGCCGCCTGCGGCGTTCCGTTCGCAAAGATGAGCGGCCGCGGGCTCGGCCACACCGGCGGCACGCTCGACAAGCTCGAGTCGATCCCCGGCTTCCGTGTCGAGCTCTCGACCGAGGAGTTCATCGCGCAGGTGCGCGACGCAGGCATGGCGATCATCGGCGCGAGCGCGAACCTCGTTCCGGCCGACAAGAAGCTCTACGCCCTGCGCGACGTCACCGCGACCGTCGACAACTACGCGCTAATCGCCGCGAGCATCATGTCGAAGAAGATCGCCGGCGGAGCCGATGCGATTGTCATCGACGCCAAGGTCGGCGACGGCGCGTTTATGAAGTCGCTCGAGGATGCCCGCGCGCTCGCGGAGGCCATGCTGGACCTCGCGGGCCGCGCTCAGCGCGAGATCGTCTGCCTGCTGACCGACATGGACCAGCCCCTGGGACGAGCCGTGGGCAACGCGCTCGAGATCCGCGAAGCGATCGCGACCATCAAGGGCGAAGGGCCACCCGACTTCCTCGAGCTCCTGCTCGCGGCTTCCTCGCGCCTGCTCGCCATCTCCGATCTGGGCGTCGACGAGCAGGAGGGCCGCGTCCGAGCCACGCAGGCGATCGCCGACGGCTCGGCCTTCGAGGCTTACGAGCGGTGGATCCGCGCGCAGGGCGGAGACCCGGACGAGAGCGCACTGCCCGAAGCAGCGGTCGTCCGCGAGGTGCTCGCGGATCGCGACGGCTACGTCAGCACCCTCGGCGCCGTTGCGGTCGGGCAGGTGGCACTCCGCCTCGGTGCAGGTCGCCGGACGAAGGACGATGTGATCGACCAC
This sequence comes from Actinomycetota bacterium, assembly GCA_046728775.1. Classification (GTDB taxonomy): domain Bacteria; phylum Actinomycetota; class Thermoleophilia; order Gaiellales; family Gaiellaceae; genus AC-32. Next base: position 1,897 of record JBKPFI010000141.1, read on the forward strand.
GCGGTCGGCGTCGTTTGCCTCCGCAAACCCGGTGATCGCGTGGCAGCCGCTGAGCCACTCGCCGAGATCCACGCCGCGACCGAGGCCGCCGCAGATGCGGTCGCATCCGAGCTCGCCGCCGCGTACGCGATCGCCGATGAGCCGCCACCTCAGCGGCACGTGGTCCTCGACGTCCTCGCCTAGTTGCCGCGGCAGCGTCCAGGGCTGGCCGCCGCGTGGCAGCGTCCGACTAGGCTGCGCCGAATGCCCGAGCTACCCGAGGTCGAGACCGTCCGCCGCCGGCTCGAGCCCGTGCTCAGCGGCCGCCGCCTCGAGCGAGTCGAGATCCTCGACTCCCGCCTGACGCGCCCCCTCGACCCCACAGAAGTAGCGGCCGAGCTGGTGGGAGAGCGCGTCGAGGCCGTCGATCGCCGTGGCAAGTATTTGGTTGTTCGATTCGAATCCGGTCGCTCTCTCCTGATCCACCTCCGGATGACGGGGAACCTTCTGCACGTGAGCCGTGATCGACCACCGGAATCCGATTCCCACGTTCGTGCCGTTGTCAAGTTAGACGACGGATCGGACATCGTCTACCGAGACGTCCGGCGCTTCGGCACGTGGCTGCTGTCCGAGCCCGGCGAGGCCGAGCCGTATCTCGCCGCGCGGCTCGGCGGCGAGCCGCTCGCCCGAACGTTCACCTCGACACGGTTGGGCGAGGCGCTCCACGGGCGGCGTGCCCCGGTCAAGGCCGCGCTCCTCGACCAGCGCAGGCTCGCGGGAGTCGGGAACATCTACGCCGACGAGGCCCTCTGGCGCGCGCGCATCGATCCGCGGCGGCCGGCCGGCGAACTGAGCGACGAGGAGCTCCGCGCGCTCCACCGCGGCATTCGGGCTGCGCTCAATGCCGGGATCGCGCGTCAGGGAGCGACGCTCCGCGATTACCGAACTCCCGACGGCGACTCCGGCACGATGCAGCACGAGTTCAAGGTCTACGGCCGAGCGGGCGAGCCATGCGAGCGGTGCGGACACCCGATCGAGAAGCTCCGTTCAGCCGGCCGCGGCACCTGGTACTGCCCGGGTTGCCAGCGCTAGTGCCGCCTAAATTCTGCTCGCATACGCGGACGTTTCAGACAGGAGGCGAACGGCGATAGCTCCCGCAGTCGAGGACAAACGGGGGTCAATCCGAGAGAGCGGGGCTTCGGCGCCGCTCTCTTCGGTCTAGGCCGCGAGGCGCTCGAGCTCACCGCTGCGATCGAGCTGCCAGAGCTCCGTGTACCCGCCGATCGGGCGGCCGTCGATGACGATCTGCGGCACCGTCCAGCCGCCGGTCAGGTCGAGCAGGCGGCGCCGGAAGCTCGGGTCGTCGTCGAGCAGGATCTCCTCGAATTCGAGCCCGCGCGACTCGAGTAGCGCCTTCGCTCGGATGCAGTAGGCGCACCAGCGCGTCGTATACATCTGAATCGTCGCCATGGCAGCAACCGGCCAGGACGCCGATTCCCGGCCTGTCGCGGCTCTACACTTGTCCGGGCATGGCCGGCCGTTCCTACAGCACCGAGGCGGTCGTGCTCCGCTCGTTTCGCCTCGGGGAGGCCGACCGTGTGCTCCACCTCTACACGCTCGACCGCGGCCGCGTCGGGGCCGTGGCGAAGGGCGTGCGGAAGACGAAATCCCGCTTCGGCGCCCGGCTCGAACCGCTCAGCTACGTCGAGCTGCTCCTGCACCAGGGGAGCGGCGAGCTGCAGACGGTCACGGGCGTCGACCTGATCCGGTCGCACCGCACGTCACGCGAGCAGCCCTACCGCCTCACCGTCGGCCTCGTCGCCGCCGAGGCGATGCTGCGCCTGTTCCCCGAGCAGGAGACGAACGAGCAGGCGTTCCGAGCGCTGGCGCGCTTTCTCGACCTGCTCGACGACCTCGAGCCGGGCCCAGGACGGCCGCAGGCAGACGCGCTCGTGCTCTCGTTTCAGCTCAAGCTCCTCTGGCTCGCGGGCTACCTGCCTCACGTCACGAGCTGCGCGGAGTGCGGCGCCGAGACCGGTCTTGCGGGCTACTCACCGCGGGCGGGCGGCGCGGTCTGCGGCAACTGCGCCGAGGGGGCGCTGCCGCTGTCGCGGGAGGGACTGCTGGGCATCGAAGGGCTGCTCACGAGGCCGCTCGCCGAGGCTCACGCGGCGGGGATCACGCCGCGCGGGGCGCGGGAGGCCCTGAGCGTGATCACCGGGTCGTACGAGTACCACGGCGGCTTCCGGCTCCGAACCCTCGCTTCCTAAGGCGCTAGCTGATGCCGACCAGAAGAGAGGCCCGGCTTTGCCGGCCGTCTAACGCGCTGCGAGCGGGCCCTAAGCGGGCCCGCTCGCCAAGGCAGGCGCGTCCACGGACAGGACACCATCAGGACGGTGGCGTCACCGGTTTTCTTCCCTAGGATTGACCGGCTTGCCCGCTCCGACCTTCCAGGAGACGATCCGAGCCCTCGAGGGATACTGGGCCGACTACGGCTGCGTGCTCATGCAGCCGTACCACACCGAGCTCGCGGCCGGGACGATGAACCCCGCGACGTTCCTGCGCAGCCTCGGCCGGAGGCCCTGGAAGACCGCGTACGTCGAGCCTGTGCTGCGGCCGCAGGACGGTCGCTACGGCGAGAACCCGTACCGCTTCCAGCACTACTTCCAATACCAGGTCGTGATCAAGCCGGCGCCCGCCGACGTGCTCGACCTCTACTTCGGCTCGCTGGAGGCGATTGGCATCGACCTTCGGCGCCACGACGTCAGGCTCGTCGAGGACGACTGGGAGCAGCCGACGCTCGGAGCCTGGGGCCTCGGCTGGGAGGTCTGGTGCGACGGGATGGAGATCACCCAGTGGACGTACTTCCAGCAGCTCGGCGGGTTCGAGGTCGAGCTCGTGCCAGCGGAGATCACCTACGGGCTCGAGCGCCTGGCGATGTTCCTGCAGGACAAGCGCAGCGCGTTCGAGCTGGAGTGGGCGCCGGGCGTGACCTGGGGCGACGTCTACCGGGAGAACGAGCGAGAATGGTCGGCGTACAACTTCGAGCTGGCGCCGGTCGACGTGCTCGTGCGCCGCTTCGGTGAGCACGAGGCGGAATGCCGGGCGCTGCTCGAGCGGCGGCTCCCGCTGCCGGCATATGACCAGGTGCTGAAGGCCTCGCACACCTTCAACTTGCTCGAGGCGCGGGGAGCCATCTCCGTGACCGAACGTGCCGCCTACATCGCCCGCGTGCGCAACCTCGCGCGCGCGGTCGCGCAGGAGTACCTCGAGCTGGAGGCAGATGCCGTCGCTGCTGCTTGAGATCGGCTGCGAGGAGCTGCCCGCAGGCGCGTGCTACGAGGCGGCGGAGCAGCTGCCCGTCCTCGCCGAACGCGAGCTCGGCGCGGTTCCCGATCGGGTGTTCGTGGGGCCGCGGCGCCTGGCGCTGCTCTTCGACGACGTGCCCGGGCGGACACCGGACGAGTGGGTGAAGGGCCCCCCGGTCGCGCTCCGGGACAAGGCGGCCGCGGGGTTCGCGAAGAAGCACGGCGTGGCGGCGGAGGAGCTGGTGGAGCGCGAGGGCTTCCTCGGGGTGGAGCGGCCTGGACGGCCGCTCGGCGACGTACTGGCCGGCGCGCTGGACGCCATTGTGCGCGGGCTGTCGTTCTCCAAGTCGATGCGCTGGGACGAGAGCGGGATCCGGTTCGCCCGGCCGGTGCGGTGGACGCTCGCGAAGCTGGATGCCGAGACGGTGCTCGGCGAGTCGAGCTTCGGCCACCGGTTCACGTCGGGCCGTGTCGAGATCCCGCATGCGCGCGAGTACACAGAGCGGCTGCGCGAGGCCGGTGTCGAGCCCGACGCAGCCGAGCGGCAGCGCTTGATCGTGGAGGGCCTCGACGCGATCGGCGGCTGGAGCGATCCTGCCGGCGTCCTCGCGGAGGTGGTTCACCTGGTCGAGAGCGTCGCCGTGCTGGAGGGAAGCTTCGACGAGCGGTTCCTGCAGCTCCCCGAGCGGGTCGTCGTGACCGCGATGCAGTCGCATCAGCGCTACTTCCCGCTGGGCCGGAACCGCTTCGCCTTCGTGGCGAACGGCGGCGATCCCGAGCTGGTGCGCGCCGGAAACGAGAACGTGCTCGAGGGACGCCTCGACGACGCGAGCTTCACCTTCGAGCGCGACGTCCAGATCGGTATCGACGCGCTGGCAGAGCGGCTCGGCGCGATCACCTACTTTCAGGGGGCCGGGTCGTTCGCGGACAAGACCGACCGCTTGAGGCGGCTCGTCTCCGAGCTGGGCGGCGGTGAGGCGACGCTCGAGGCCGCGCGGCTCGCGAAGGCCGACCAGGCGGCGGAGCTCGTGCGCGAGTTCCCCGACCTCGAGGGCTACATCGGTGCGGAGTACGCGCGGCTGGCCGGGTACCCGGAGGCGGTGAGCGCGGCGATCGACGAGCAGTACCTGCCGGACGCCGCGGGCGGGCCGTTGCCGCAGACCGAGACGGGGAAGGTGCTCGCCGCGGCGGACAAGCTCGACACGCTCGCGACCTCGTTCTCGCTCGGGCACCGGCCGTCCGGCTCGCGCGACCCTTACGGGCTGCGCCGGGCCGCGATCGGCCTCGCTCGGCTTGCCGTCGAGGGTGGGCTCGCGGTGCCGCGGTCACTGATTCCCGACGAGGTGCGCGAGTTCGTTGAGGAGCGGCTCGAGGGGCTGCTGGACGTGCCGGTCGAGTTCGTCCGTGCCGCGCGTTCGTCGGCGGCGCCGGACCTGGGTGGCGTCGCTCGCCTGGCGGACGCGCTGTACAAGCAGCGCGAGTCAGCCGCGTTCGACGGCGTCTACACGGCCTACGACCGCGCACACAGGCTGGCCGGGCGGGCCGCGGCCGACGCGGCGCCCGAGGTCGACCGCGCGCTGCTGAAGGAGGACGCCGAGCGGGCGCTGGCGGAGGGGCTCGCGCAGGTCGAGGTGGACGGCGACGTGGGGCGGGCGTTGGAGTCCGGCGCGACGCTGGCGCCGCTGATGGAGCGCTTCTTCGACGAGGTGCTCGTGATGGACGAGGACGAGGCCGTGCGCGCGAACCGGCTGCGGCTGCTCTTGGACGTACGCGACACCCTCGGCCGGCTCGGCGACTTTTCGCAGATCCCGCGCTGAGCAACCCGTTCGGGCCTCAGGGCCGCACGCCCGGCGCCCGTATTCATGTTCTCGCGCGAGGTCCTACGGGTCCCGACCCGCCCCCCTGCCACGGCGGTCAGCCTACCGCTCGCCGGCGCACGTGTCTGTGACGCAGGTGTGACGACTCTGAAACAACGTGCCGGGGGCACGGCCGGTCCCAGCGGCAAGCCCAGCGGCAAGGCGCAGCGGGAAAGCCAGAGGTAGAGCCCAGCGGCAAGCCCAAGGGAAAGCCCAGAGGCAAAGCCGAGAGCACAAGCTGTAGCAGCAAGGCGGACACGGCAGGCCTCGACGCGTGGCGCGCCTCCACGCCCGGCTACGCTCTCCGCCGTGGCGAGGCCTCCGGTCGAGCTCCACGTGATCTCCGACTCCACCGGCGAGACGGCGGTTCGGCTCGTGCACGCCCTCGAGGCGCAGTTCCCGGACCAGGAGTTCGAGGAGATCCGCCACCCGCGCGTGGAGACGGTCGACGACCTCCACCTT
>JBKPFI010000106.1:0-1548 GCA_046728775.1 Actinomycetota bacterium
CTGCTCGGTCGACGACGTGAACGTGCGCGCGGGGCACGACTCCTATTGGAACTCGTACGCCGGGTTCTCCGGAACGTACGCGAGCCAGTTCGCCGTGACGGGCCTGGGAGCGGTCAAGGGCGCGACGGAGATGCTCGCCGAGCAGATGAAGAAGCTGGCCTCGGTCGTGCTCGGCTGCGCGCCCGAGGACATCGAGCTGGCGGAGGGCCAGGCGCGGATGCGCGAGAACCCCGAGGCGGCGCTGCCCTTCATGGCGCTCGGCGCGATCATCAACGCGAACAACGCCGGCCTGCCCGAGGACCTCGACGTGACGCTCAACTGCCGCTACGTCTACCGCCCGCCGTTCGACCCGCCCGACGTCGAGCGCAAGTACGGCAACCTGACGCTGACGTACGCCGCGCAGGTGCACGCGGCTGTGGTCGAGATCGACCCCGAGACCGGCGTCTACGAAATCGTCGACTACGCCGCCGTCGACGACTGCGGCGTGCGGATCAACCCGCAGATCGTCGAGGGCCAGGTGATGGGCGCGACCGCGCAGGCGCTCGGCGCGGCGACGCACGAGACCTTCACCTACGACGAGGACGGGAACCTCTTGACCCCGAACTTCTACGACTACCACGTCCCCCACGCACTCGACATGCCGCCGCTCAAGACGGGCTACGTCGAGACCGCCTCGCCGTTTACCTCGATGGGCACGAAGGGCATGGGCGAGGGCGGGGGCGCGGGCATCCATGCCGTCTGCGCGGCGTTGCAGGACGCCCTCCGCTCGCGCGGCAACCCGATCGTGTACGAGAGCTGCAATCCGTACCACCGCGTCTGGGAGCTGCTCTCCGACCCCGAGTCCTCGCGGCAACGCGTGACGGTGGAGTCGCGGTGAAAGTAGCGGGCGAGCGGGGCTTCGAGGCCCCGCGGGAGGCGGTCTGGCGGGTCCTCAACGATCCGGCGGCGATGGCCGCGACCATGCCGGGGGTCGAGAGCTTCGACGTCCACGACGAGCGCCACTGGCGCGCGAACGTGAAGATCCCGCTCGGGCTCGGCGTCCTCGGGATGACCATGGACATGGAGAAGACCGAGGAGCGCGAGCCGGAGTTCGCCAGCCTGTCGATCAAGGGCAACGGCGTCGGCGCGATCCTGAGCATGACGACGGCGTTCAACCTCAGCGACCAGGACGGCGGCACGAAGATGGACTGGGAGGCGGACGTCCGGATCGCCGGGCCCGTCGGCTCCATGGGTCAGCGCGTCCTGCAGCCGATCGTGAACCAGCAGGTGCAGCACGTCCTTACGGCGCTCGACGAGCAGGTGCGGAAGGCCGCCGCCGGCGCGACGAGCGAGCCCGGCGACGCCGCCGGCGGGGGCAGTGGCGGCGCCGGGACGGAGGAGCCGTCGACCGACGCGCCCGCGACGGAAGCCGAAGACGTCGACGATTACGGCGAGCCCGCCGAGAGCACGCCGGAAGCGGAGCCGGAGACGGGCACGAGCGGCGCGGACGAGGGTGTGAGCCCCCTTTCGCCGGAGACGTACGAGGCGGAGCCCGAGGGCCCGACGACC
>JBKPFI010000407.1:0-1714 GCA_046728775.1 Actinomycetota bacterium
CGTCCTCGACTACCTGACGGCGCTCGGGCTCCGCCCGGACGAGGACGACGCCGGGGTGAAGGTCGGCTCGACGATGGGGAACATCTTCTGCCGGCTCGAGCCGACACGGGAGGACGGGGCGGCACTCTTCTTCTGCGCCCATCTCGACACGGTGCCGCCCGAGGCCTCGATCGAGCCGGTCGTCGGCGAGGACGAGGTGGTCCGAAACGGCGCGGGCACCATCCTCGGGGCCGACGACAAGTCGGCCGTCGCGGCGATGCTGGAAGCGGCGGCTAGGGTCGTCGACGAGGCGCGGCCGCACTCCGGCGTCGAGCTCCTGTTCACGCCGAAGGAGGAGGTCGGGCTCCTCGGAGCGTCGGCGTTCGACGAGTCGCGCCTCAGCGCGCGGGTCGGCTACGTCTACGACCACGCGGGCCCGGTCGGCGAGGTCATCCTCGGCGCGCCCCATCAGCAGAAGCTCGACGTGCGGTTCCACGGCCGAGCCGCGCACGCGGGGATGTACCCCGAGGAGGGACGCTCGGCGATTGCCGCCGCCGCGCGGGCGATCGCCGACCTGCGGCTGGGACGCCTGGACGAGGAAACGTCCGCGAACGTGGGAAGGATCGAAGGCGGGACAGCGCGAAACGTCGTCCCGGAGTGGTGCTCGTTCGCCGCCGAGGCCCGCAGCCACGACGAGCGGACGCTCGCCGACCTCGTGCGCGAGATGGTCGAGACGGTCACCTTCGCCGCCAGCCTGGAGGAATGCGAAGTGGAGACGCAGGTGTCGGGGCTCTCCCGCGGCTATCGCTTCCGGCGCGACGACGTCGCGATTCGGCTGGCGGCGACGGCCCTGGAGCGGGTGGGGCGCGAGCCGTCCTACATCCTCTCGGGCGGCGGGGCGGATGCGAACGTCTTCAACGAGCGCGGCCTGCAGTGCGTCAACCTGGCGAACGGCATGACCGATATCCATACGCCGGACGAGCGGATCGCGGTCGCCGACCTGCACGAGATGGTGGACGTAACGCTAGCCCTCGTCGAGGCTGCGGGCGAGGTCGACGGTGCCGCTTAGCCTGCGGCGCGGTCGCGTCACCGCCGTCCACGAGCGGCTCGAGGGGCTCGTCCGGCTCGACGTCGACGGCGTGGGCTGCGTCGCCTACCCGTCGCTGACCGGGCCCGTGGCGCTCGAGGACGAGGTGGTCGTGAACGTCCAGGCGCGGGAGCTCGCACTCGGCTCCGGCGGCTTCGATGTCCTCTACGCGAACCTGACGCGCGGCCTCGAGCTTCTGCCGGAGGACGGCGCGCACGTGATGCTTCTCCCGTATACGCCGCTCCAGCACGCACGCATGCATGTCGAGGAAGCGGGCGACGCCGACGCAGAGCTCGACGGCATGCCCGTGGTCTGCTGCTCGCTACACAGCCAGGTCGCCCCTGCTTGCGCGGCACTGGACGGGTTGCGGGTCGTGTACGTGCAGCTCGCGGGCGGCGCGCTGCCCGTCTCGCTCTCGGACACGCTGCGCGTGCTGAGGGGGCGGGGGCTCGTGCAGGCGACGGCCGCCGTCGCACCCTGCTTCGACGCCGACGTTCAGTGCGTCTCGGCGGCCTCGGCGCTCGTCTGGGCGCGGGCCGCGCACGACGTGGCCGTTTGTGCGATCGGGCCGGGCATAGTCGGCACGGGGACGCGCCTCGGCCACGGCGGCTTGGCGGCGGCGGATGCGGCGAACGCGGCGCTCGCGCT
>JBKPFI010000195.1:0-1195 GCA_046728775.1 Actinomycetota bacterium
GACCACGGCGTCGGCGCACGGCGGCGTGCTGCCGTGGTGGGCGCAGGGCTCGAGCGAGACGTACAGCGTCGCGCCCCGCGCCCGCTCGCCCGCGGCCTCCAACGCCGCAACCTCGGCGTGCGGCGAGCCGCGGCCCTCGTACCAGCCCTCGCCGACGACCTCGCCGTCGCGCACCACCAGCGCCCCCACGAGTGGATGCGTCGGCTCCACGCACCCGCGGCCGCGCTCCGCGAGCTCGAGCGCCCGCTCGAGGCTCAAGCCAAGGCGCGCACGAGGCGCCGGTACGCACGGGGAAGGTCCTCGCGGCCGAAGATCGCGGTCGCCGCCACGAACAGCGTGGCCCCGGCCTCGTACAGCTCACGGATGTTGTCGGGCCCCACGCCTCCGTCGACCTGCACGTGCACCGACTCGGGCAGCAGCCCGCGCAGCACTCGCACGCGTTCGAGCGACTCGGGGATGAACGCCTGGCCGGAGTAGCCGGGATGCACGCTCATGCAGAGCGCGAGGTCGACCTCGGCCTCGAGCGCGGCGGCCGCGGCCTCCTCCACCCCGGTCTCAGGGTTGAACGCCATCCCGACGCCGAGCCCGTGCTCTCGCGCCAGCGCGACCACCGCCGGCAGGTCCTCGCAGGTCTCGAAGTGGACCGTGACGCTGTCGGCGCCCGCTTCCGCGAACTGCGCGACGTGGCGCTCGGGCGCCTCGACCATGAGGTGGCAGTCGAGCACGCCACCGACCCGGCGCACGAGCGGTGCGATCCACTTCAGCACGATCGGTCCCATCGTGACCGGCGGGACGAAGTGCCCGTCGCCGACGTCGTAGTGGAAGACCCGGCACTCGGCGCGCAGGAGAGTCTCGACCTGCTCGCCGAGGCGCGAGAAGTCGGCGGCGTACAGCGACGGCTCGACCTCGATCGTGCGGATCCACTCGGCCCAGCTCACGCGGCTGATCCTAAGGCGGTCGCCTGAGACGCCGACCGGGAGAAGCCGTGTCGGCTTTGCCGGTGCGGCCGTTTGAGGCGGGCGACGAAGAACCCGGAGGTGCCGTGACGGTGCGGCAGCGTGAGCAGGAACTCCGGGCGGCGAGGGTGCGCGAACTGCGGCCACTCGTCCCCGAGTGGGTCGGCCTCGAGCCCGCTTGCGTCGACGACCGCCTCGTTCTCGTCCGCATTGATCGTGCAAACCGAGTACGTGACCGT
>JBKPFI010000365.1:0-3674 GCA_046728775.1 Actinomycetota bacterium
GACCGGCCTCGGCGACGGCGAGTTCGACCTCGTCGTCTCGAACCCGCCCTACGTCGAGCCCGAGGAGCTGCCGACCCTCCAGCCGGAGGTGCGCGACTGGGAGCCGCACGTCGCCCTCGTCGCGCCCGGCGCGACCGAGAAGCTGGCCCGAGCGTCGACCGCAGCGCTGCGCCCGGGCGGCTGGCTGGTGCTCGAGACCGCGGCAGGGGCGGGTGAGCGCGTCGAGCGTCTCCTCTCCGAGCTCGGCTTCGGGGAGGTCAGGATCACCCCGGACCTGGCCGGCAGAGACCGCGTCGCCGAGGGCAGATGGACCGGCTGACGACCAACGATGGGCGGACGCTCGCCTACCAGCGCTCCGGCTCCGGCCCGATGCTCGTCTGCCACCCTGGCGGGCCCGGCTTTTCGTCCCGCTACCTCGGGGACCTCGCCGGCCTCGCTGAGGAGCTCGAGCTCGTTTTCCTCGACCCGCGCGGCACCGGCGAGTCCGATCCGGCCCTCGATCCGCGCGGCTACGCGATCGACGATTACGCCTCCGACCTCGAGGAGGTGCGCGAGCACCTCGGGCTCGAGCGCATGCTCCTGCTCGGCCACTCGCACGGCGGCGTCGCGGCAATTGCGTACGCGGCGCGCCGCCCGCACCGAGTCGAGCGGCTGATCCTCGCGAGCACGCTCCCGCGCCAGGGGCCGGAGCAGGAGGCGGCGACGCAGGCGGCGCTCGAGAAGCGCGCCCGCGAGCCGTGGTACGAGGACGCGGTCGAGGCGCTGGAGAGGGAAGAGGACGCCACGTTCACCGACGGCCGCGAGCTGATGAGCCTCGTCTTGCGGATGATGCCGCTCTACTTCGCACGCTACGGCGCCGCGGAGCGGGCCCACGTCCAATCGATGGCGAACGAGGAGCTGTGCGTCGACGCGACCAGGCTCTGGGAACAAGCGATCTTCGAGCACTTCGACCTCCGTCCGTTGCTACCGAGGCTGACGATGCCGACGCTCGTGATCACCGGCTCGGAGGACTTCGTCACCGACCCGCACGTTGCCGCCGAGGACTTCGCGACGATTCCGGCCGCGCAGATCTTCGTTGTCGACGGAGCGGGCCACATGCTCTTCGTCGACGCGCCGGAGGCCTTCCGCACGGCCGTGCTTTCGTTCCTCGGCGTCAGGGCCGCGGCCTGATCGAGCAGGCCGTCGAGGCCCTCCGCGAGGGGCGCCCGGTCGTGCTGCCGACCGACACGGTCTACGGGCTGTGCGCAGACCCGCAAAGCGAGGCGCCGGTGCTCGAGATCTCGCGGATGAAGCGGCGGCCGGCCGAGCAGCCAATTGCGCTGCTGGCCAAAGACGTCGAGACCCTGCTCGCGCTCGTCCCGGAGCTACGCGGCCACATGGCTGTCCTCCGTGCGCTCCTGCCAGGAGCGTTCACCCTCGTCGTTCCGAACCCGGCTCGGCGATATCCCTGGCTCGGCGGCTCCTCGCCCGAGACGATCGGCGTCCGCGTCCCGGAGCTCTCGGGCCAGGGCGCGGAGGTGCTCGAGCGCGTCGGCGCGGTCGCCGCGACCAGCGCGAACCTGCACGGCGGCCCGGAGCCGCGGCGGGTGGAAGACGTGCCGGTCGAGATCCGTGCCGAGGCCGCGGCAGTCGTCGACGGCGGCGAGCTGCCGGGGACGCCGTCGACCGTCCTCGACCTCACGGGCGCCGAGCCGAAGATCCTGCGCGAGGGCGCGGTTCCGGCCGCCGAGGCGCTTCAGCGCGCTCTCGCCGCAGCCTCTGGCGGGTAGCCGCAGTACCATCCAGCGCAATGGCGGTAGCGCAGGAGACCATGCAGCAGCTTCGAACCGCGGGGCTCGCCGAGGTCGATCCCGCGATTGCGGAGCTGCTCGGCCGCGAGCTCGAGCGGCAGCGCGGCCAGATCGAGCTGATCGCCGCTGAGAACTTCACCTGGCCGTCGGTCCTCGAGGCCGTCGGCTCCGTCCCGACGAACAAGTACGCCGAGGGCTACCCGGGCAAGCGCTACTACGGGGGCTGCGAGGTCGTCGACGGGATCGAGCAGACCGCTATCGACCGCGCGAAGGAGCTCTTCGGCGCCGAGCACGCGAACGTCCAGCCGCACGCCGGCGCCCAGACGAACATGGCCGTCTACTTCGCGGCCTGCGAACCTGGCGACACGATCCTCTCGCTCGAGCTCTCGCACGGCGGCCATCTCACCCATGGGCTGAAGGTGAACTTCTCCGGACGCCTCTACACAATCGTCCACTACGGCGTCAGCCGCGAGACCAACGTCGTCGACTACGACAAGGTGCTCGCGCTTGCCAAGCAGCACCGGCCGAAGCTGATTGTCTGCGGCGGCTCGGCCTACCCCCGCAAGGTCGAGGCCGACCGCTTCCGCGAGATCGCCGACGAGGTGGGCGCGCTGCTCCTCTGCGACATGGCGCACTTCGCGGGGCTGGTCGCCGCCGGCCTGCACCCGAACCCGGTGCCTCATTGCGACTTCGTCACCTCGACGACGCACAAGACGCTTGCCGGGCCGCGCGCCGGGTTCGTCCTGTGCAAGGAGGAGCACGCAACCGCGATCGACCGTGCGGTCTTCCCCGGAATGCAGGGCGGGCCGCTCGTGCACACGATCGCGGCCAAGGCGACCTGCTTCCGGATCGCCGCGACCGAGGCCTTCCGCGAATACCAGTCGCAGGTCCGCACGAACGCCGACACGCTCGCGGCCACGCTCCAGGAGGGCGGGCTCAACGTCCTCACCGGCGGCACGGACACCCACCTGCTGCAGGTCGACCTGCGGTCGACCGAGTGGAGCGGCAAGGAGGCCGAGGAGCGGCTCGCCGAGGTTAAGCTGACGGTCAACCGCAACACGGTGCCGTTCGACGAGCGCCCGCCGACGGTCGCCTCCGGGATCCGCATCGGAACGCCCGCCGCCACGATGCGCGGCTTCGACGAGGACGACTTCCGCGAGGTCGGCCGGATCATCTGCGAGGCCCTTGCGGACGGCGCCGACCTGCCTGCGCTTGCGGCCCGCAGCGAGGCGCTCTGCGAGCGGCGGCCGCTGTACCCGGGCTTCCGCGGCTTCACGACCTACGTGGCGTGAGCACGCTACGCGTCCGGTTTCATCCCTCTGACGCAGTGGAGTTCAATCCGCGGCGAGCCAGCACAAAGCTGGGGCGCGGCACGTGACCGCTGAGACGACGACCGGCGTGACCGTCGTCACGCACCCGCTCGTCCAGCACAAGCTCTCCTACCTGCGCGACAAGGACACGCCGACGGTCCACTTCCGCAAGCTCGCGAACGAGCTGACGCTGCTGCTCACCTACGAGGCGACCAAGGACTTCCCGACCGAGCCGGACGAGGTCGAGACGCCGCTCGAGCGCACCGAGGTGCAGCGGATCGCGGGCAAGAAGGTCGCGGTCTGCCCGGTCCTGCGAGCCGGCCTAGGGATGCTCGACGGCGTGCTCTCGCTCGTCTCGAGCGCGCGAGTCGGGTTCATCGGCCTCTACCGCGACGAGGAGACGCTCCAGCCGGTGGAGTACTACGTCAAGCTCCCGGAGCTCGGCGACGGCGAGCGTGACGCCATCGTGCTCGACCCGATGCTCGCCACCGGCCGCTCGAGCGCCGCGGCGGTCGCCGCGGTGAAGCAGGCCGGCGCGCGGTCGGTCACCCTCGTCTGCCTCGTCGCGGCGCCC
>JBKPFI010000286.1:0-2259 GCA_046728775.1 Actinomycetota bacterium
CCGCGGGACGATGGTCGGCGAGTTCCCGGGCCTCGCGAACCTCGACGAGGACGGGAATCTCAGGCCGACCTCCGACTTCCGCGGCGTCTACTGCTCGCTGCTGGAGCAGTGGCTCGGCACGGATGCCGCCGCGGTGATTCCCAACGCCCGCGCCTTCTCGCGGCCGGCGCTGGTGGGGTGACGAAACCGCTCGCCCTCGCCGCCGCGTTCCTGGCCGCGCTCGGCGGGCACTCGACACCCGCGCGGCTCGGCGTCGGCTCGAGCGAGTTCCACCTTGTGCTCTCGCGGGCCACGGTGAAAGCCGGTTCCGTGCAGATCGAGCTGCAGAACGAGGGCGAGGACCCGCACGACCTGCGCCTCCGCCGCATCGGCGGAACCCACACGTACTCGATCCCGCTGACGAGCCCGGGCGCGAGGCGCTCGATCACCGTCAGGCTGCGGCCCGGCCGCTACCGCCTCTGGTGCTCGGTCGCGAATCACCGCGCGCTCGGCATGCAGGCGGTCTTGCGCGTCCGTCGCTGAGGCGGCGACAATCGCGGGCATGCGGGAGCGCCTCACCGCCGCGTGCGTCCAGGTCGAGCCGGTGATCTTCGACCGGGACGCGACGATCGAGAAGCTCGCGGCCACGACGGCAGAGGCGGCGGGCAACGGCGCGCGCCTCGTGGCCTTTCCGGAGGCCGTGGTTCCGGCCTACCCGTCATCGGCGTGGGCGAAGGCGCTCGCCGGCTGGGCCGAGGACGGCGCCAAGGAGGCCTTCGCACTCCTCGCTCGCGAAGCCGTGGAGATCCCGGGCCCCGCCGAACGGCGCCTCGGCGAGATCGCGCGCGAGCACGAGCTCTGGCTCGTCACGGGCGTCACCGAACGCGAAGCCGGCCGCAGCGGGACGCTCTACAACACGCTCCTCTTCCACGGCCCCGACGGGAAGCTGGCGCTCAAGCACCGCAAGCTCGTCCCGACGAACCACGAGCGGCTCGTCTGGGGGCCCGGTGACGGCGGCGGGCTCGAGACGGTGGCGACGCCCTACGGCCGCCTCGGCGGGCTGATCTGCTGGGAGAACTACATGCCGCTGGCGCGGTTCGCGCTCTACGAGGCCGGCGTCGAGCTCTACGTGGCCCCGACCGCCGACGACGGCGAGGCCTGGCAGTCGACGCTCGTCCACATCGCCCGCGAGTCGCGCTCCTTCGTGATCGCGCCCTCGCACTTCCAGCGGGCGGCCGCCTATCCGGACGACTTCCCGTTGCGGCGCCTGCTCGAGGGCCAGGACCTGATCGGCCGCGGCGGCTCGGCGATCCTCGGGCCCGACGGCTCCTACCTCGCCGGGCCTGCCTGGGACGAGGAGGCGATCCTCTACGCGCAGCTCGACCCCGCGCGGCTCGACGAGGAGCGGCAGCGCTTCGACCCGGTCGGGCACTACCACCGCCCCGACGTGCTGCGGCTCGAGGTGCGCACGTAGACCGCCTCGCGCCCGAGGTGGTCGAGCCGCTGCTCAGGGGGCGCTTCGGGCGGCCCTACCTCTACCGCGAGAGTGTCGCGTCGACCCAGGCGCTCTTCGACCGCTCCGAGCCCGAGGGGGCAGTGGCCGTCGCCGAGGAGCAGACCGCGGGGCGCGGGCGGCTTGGGCGTGTCTGGGAGGCGCCGCTCGGGAGCTCGATCCTCTGCTCGGTGCTGCTGCGCCCTCCGGCCGGCCCGGCACTCCCGCAGCTCTCGCTCGTCGGCGGGCTCGCCGCGGCCGAGGCGGTCGAGCAGGCGCTGGGGCGGGCGGCGCAGATCAAGTGGCCGAACGACGTGCTGGTCGGCGAGCGCAAGGTCGCCGGGGTGCTGGCCGAAGCGCTCGAAGGCGCTGTCGTGATGGGCATCGGGATCAACGTCAACCAGCGGCGAGAGGAGCTTCCAGAGGTGGCGGCCTCGCTGCGGGAGATCAGCGGCGGCGCCTGTGACCGCGCGCCGCTCCTCGCGCGGCTGCTCGGACGGCTCGAGCACCACTACGAACGTTGGCTCGAGGACGGCCTAAGCGCCGTCTTCGAAGGCCTCGTCGAGCGCGATGTCCTCCGCGGGCGGGGCGTCTCGGTCGACGGCGTGGCCGGGACCGCGCTCGGGATCTCCCGCTCGGGCGGCCTCGAGGTCGAGCTCGGCGGGGAGCGAAAGACGATCGAGACCGGTGAAGTCACGTTCTGAGGTGTTTGGAGCCGTCGCGGCGGGAACACGCCCTGCGGAAGCGAGCGAAGGAGCGTCATGGCCGAGCTGGTAGCCGACTTCATC
>JBKPFI010000224.1:0-2012 GCA_046728775.1 Actinomycetota bacterium
GTTCCTGATCCAGAGCAGCGAGTACAAGCAGGAGGCCGAGAAGCTCGGCGTCGAGGTCAGCGACGCCGACGTCCAGGCGCGGCTCGACCAGATCAAGAACCAGTACTACGGCAACCCGCCCGGGCAGAAGAAGGCCACCAAGCAGGAGATGGAGAAGCGGTACCAGGCCGCGCTGAAGCAGCAGGGCTTCACGGACGAGGAGGTTCGCAACGGCATCCGGCTGCAGCTGATCCGCGAGAAGGTCTTCAAGAAGGTGACCGAGGACGTCAAGGTCTCGGACGATGACATCAAGGCCTACTACGACAAGCACAAGAAGCAGTACGAGACGCCCGCCCAGGCCGAGAGCCGCGACCTCCGCCACATCCTCGTGAAGACCAAGGCGCAGGCCGACAAGCTCTACGCGCAGCTCCAGGCGAACCCGGGCAAGTTCGCGACGCTCGCCAAGCAGTACTCGAAGGACACCTCGTCGGCGGCCAACGGCGGCAAGCTGCCCCCGGGCGTCGGCGTCAAGGGCCACCTCGACCCGAACTTCGAGAAGGTGGCCTTCTCGATCAAGGCGCACCAGATCGCGAAGCCGGTCCACAGCCAGTTCGGCTGGCACATCATCGAGGCGCTCGGGCCGGTGAAGCCCGGCACGCCCGCGAAGCCGACCCCGCTCTCGCAGGTCAAGGAGGCGATCCGCCAGCAGCTCCTCTCGCAGGAACAGCAGAAGGAGATGGACAAGTGGCTCGCCAAGATGAAGAAGTCGTACTGCAAGAAGATCGGCTACCAGACGGGCTACGCGCCGCCGCCCGGCCAGGATCCGTGCAAGCAGTCTTCGAGCACGACCGGCGCCGCCACGACTACCGGCTAGGCAGGAGGGCGTGGCGCTCGCCGAGGCGCTGCTCGAGCTGCAGCAGCTGACCGAGCGGCTCCGCCGCGACTGCCCGTGGGACCGCGAGCAGACGGCTCGAACGATCGTCCCGCATACGGTCGAGGAGGCTTACGAGGTCGCGGAAGCGGCGTACTCGGACAATCGGGCGAAGCTTGCGGACGAGCTCGGCGACCTGCTCTTCCAGGTCTACTTCCTCTCGCTGCTCCTGGAGGAGCAGGGCGCGGGCGACCTCGAGACGGTCGCGCGGGGAATTCACGAGAAGCTCGTGCGGCGGCATCCGCACGTCTTCGGCGACCTCGAGGCGCGCACTGCCGGGCGCGTGCGTGAGAACTGGGAGACGATCAAGCGCGAGCAGGAGGAGCGTGAAGGTGTCTTCCATCACGTCGCGGAGACGCTGCCGGCACTTCTCTACGCACAGAAGGTGCAGCGGCGCGCGCGCGACGTCGGGTTCGAATACCCGGACGTAGACGGCGCTCTCCGCGACCTCGACGACGAGGTACGCGAGCTGAAGGAGGCGATCACGGAGGCCGGGGGAGAGCCGGCGCCCGAGACCGAGCCCGCCCCGCACGTGCTCGAGGAGCTCGGCGATGTGCTCTTCGCGGCCGTAAACGTCGCGCGGCGGGTCAACGTCGACCCGGAGCTGGCGCTGCGCGCCATGAGCGACCGCTTCGTCGCGCGCGTGGAGCGGGCCGAGGAACTCGCCGGCTCCGAGGGGAAGCGGTGGACGGAGCTCGGCCTCGACGAGCAGGATCGGTACTTCGACCGCGCGAAGGAGGCTGGGGTGTGAACGGGATCGCCAGTGTCAGAGCGCGGCAGATCCTCGACTCGCGCGGCAACCCGACCGTGGAGGTCGACGTGACGCTCGGGTCGGGCGCCTTGGGTCGCGCCGCCGTTCCCTCGGGCGCGTCGACGGGCGTGCACGAGGCCCTCGAGCTGCGTGACGGTCGGGAGGAGTGGGGCGGCAAGGGTGTCACGCGCGCCGTTGGAAACGTCAACGGCGAGATCGCCGACGCGGTGCGCGGGCTGGACGCCGATGACCAGCGTGCGCTCGACGAGCGGCTGATCGAGCTCGACGGAACCGCAAACAAGGGCCGGCTCGGCGCCAACGCGATCCTCGGCGTCTCGCTCGCCTCGGCGA
>JBKPFI010000390.1:0-1237 GCA_046728775.1 Actinomycetota bacterium
GTCGAGCCGAGGTACTCGCCCTTGCGCTCCTTGCGGATGACGCGGTCCCAGATCGCGCCCGCCGTGTGGTTCGCGGTGCGCGAGAGGTTCTCGTCGATGAAGCGCTCGTAGTGGCCGACGTCCAGGTCGGTCTCGGCGCCGTCCTCGGTAACGAAGACCTCGCCGTGCTGGAAGGGGCTCATCGTGCCGGGGTCGACGTTGATGTAGGGGTCGAACTTCTGCACCTGCACCTTCAGCCCGCGCGCCTTCAGGAGGCGCCCGAGCGAGGCGGCGGTGATCCCTTTCCCGAGAGACGAGACGACGCCGCCGGTGACGAAGACGTACTTCGGCGGCCGGCGGGCCATCAAGGGCGTCCCAGGCGGTCGAGGTGCGAAAGGACGGGCGACCGCTCGATCAGGGCGCCGAGGGAGCGGGTCTCGCCGGCTGCGTTGAGCGCGACGAGCGCCGCGATCGTGAGGATCTGGCCCCGGCCCGTGAGTTTGCTCACGGATCCATAACCTAGCACGGCCCCCAGCGCGTTCGATCCCGCGTCTCCGAGCATCGTCATCTCGCGAAGATCGTATGGAGCGAGCAGGACGGCGATCGGGACGTAGCCTGCGGCGGCGCCTCGCACGAGGGCCGCGCCCGCGAGGAAGGCCTTCAGCGCGCGGCCCGGCCGGGTATCGAGCTGGTTGAGGCCGTTCGCGGCCAGAGACACGACGGCCGCGCCGCGGAGGGAGCGGGTCGTCGCGAGCGCGACTGCGGGAATGCCGACCGCCTTCGCCACCCCGGTCGTGGAGCCCCGCGCGAGGTGCGCCCGAAAGCCCCGCTCGGGGCCGCTCCAGAGGTCGTCCGCCAGCCCGAGGAGCGCGATCGCCGCGACGCCCAGCCGCACGCGTGCCGGCACACGGGCGCCGCCGAGCGCTATCAACGCGCCTACGAGCGGGAGACGCAGGCCTCGGTGGTTCGGAGCTGTCGGCCCGCAGGCGAGCACCGCGTCGAGGAGCTGGCGGGCGCGGTGGAGGAAGCCGCCGAGGTCGCGCCCGGTCGCACGGTGGCGCAACGGGAGCTCGCGCTCCTGGACGACGAGGCCGGCCCACACGGCGTCGATCGTCATCCGCACCTCGCAGCCGAAGCCGGGAGCGAGCGGGAAGCACGCCTCGCGTGCGGCGGGCGAGAGGGTGCGCTGCCCCGAGAGCGGCTCGCGCGGGACGAAACCGCTGCAGGCGCGCACGAGGGCCCGCGCGG
Source organism: Actinomycetota bacterium (assembly GCA_046728775.1). GTDB lineage: Bacteria > Actinomycetota > Thermoleophilia > Gaiellales > Gaiellaceae > AC-32. The sequence continues at coordinate 1,228 of JBKPFI010000390.1, forward strand.
CGCGCTTCGC
>JBKPFI010000378.1:0-5976 GCA_046728775.1 Actinomycetota bacterium
GTGACCTACCGGCTGATCGTGAAGGAGATCGCGAAGAAGGCGGGCTTCCACGCGACCTTCATGCCGAAGCCGATCTTCGGCGAGAACGGCTCGGGGATGCACACGCACCAGTCGCTCTTCACCGACGGGCGCAATGCCTTCTTCGACGGCGACGACTCGTGGCACCTGTCCGAGGCCGGCAAGGCCTTCATCGCCGGGCAGCTGCGGCACGCCCGCGAGATCGCGGCGATCTTCGCGCAGTGGGTCAACTCCTACAAGCGGCTCGTGCCGGGCTACGAGGCGCCGGTCTACGTTGCGTGGTCGCAGCGCAACCGCTCGGCGCTGATTCGGATCCCGCTCTACAAGCCGGGCTCGGAGCAGGCGACACGCGCCGAGATCCGCTGCCCCGACCCGGCCTGCAACCCGTATCTCACGTTCGCGGCGCTGTTGCACGCAGGGCTCGAGGGGATCGAGCGGGGCTTCGAGCTGCCCGAGCCGATGGAGACGAACCTCTACCACCTCACGCCCGAGCAGAGGCGCGAGCGCGGGATCACCTCGCTTCCGGAGACCCTCGGGGAGGCGATCGACGAGCTCGCGTCCTCGGAGCTGGCGCGCAAGGCACTCGGGCCGCACATCTTCGACCGCTACGTCGAGCTGAAGCGGAAGGAGTGGGACGAGTACCGCGTGCAGCTCACGGGCTGGGAGCGCGAGCGGTACCTCGCGGTGCTCTAGCTAGGGAGGTCTCGCCCTCCTCGCCTGTGTCAAGATGGGAGTGGTCTCGCCGGCTGCGGCCGGGGGGACCCAACTGACGGCCGACTGCGAGCTGCTGGGATTCCGCAGCTCGCGGTCGTTGTGCCGGCTTACGGCTTGCCCGACATTGCGACCCACGCGACGCCGTAGGCGATCACGCAGATGGTGGCGAGGAGCGGCACCGCGAGCATGACCCGGTTCCGCCGGACGGAGAGCCACGCCAGGATCCCGGTCACGATCAGGAGCACACCCGTTCCTTCGGAGACGATGTAGCCGACGCCGACCCAGCCCTCGTCCGCGACGGGATCGGGCTCCTTGCCGACGATCCACTCGGCGCCGACGCGCATCACGATCCACGCCGGGATCACCCCGAAGAGGAAGGTCCGCAGCGCCACGCGTGCGAGCAACTGCTCGTGTCCGGCCCGCCCCCGTCCGGCGAATCCGACGATCGCGATTGTCGCCGCCGAGCCGAAGAGCGTGATCGCGCCGAGGACGTGCAGGAAGAGCGGCAGGTTCCAGCTGTCGGGGCGGACGAAGGCGAGGATCATGCGCCCGGCTTCCAGATCATGAGGGCCAGCACCGCGACGAGCACGAGACCGCTGCCGTAGCTGAGTGCGAGCGAGAGCGGGTCGCGCACGCGGGCGCGGAGCTCAGGGCTCGGCTGGTCGCCGGCGTCTGCGAGCTGGCGCGCGAGCTGGGCGGTGCGCTCGTCGCGCCGCCCGCCAATCCCGCCGAGGGCGTTCCCGAACACGAACAGCACGAGCGCCGCGACGATCCAGCCGTCCCCGTAGCCGTAGCCCGCGCCTGCCTTGGGGACAAGCCAAAGGCCGAAGACGAGCGCGAGCAGCGCCCCGAGGATGATCGGGACGACCGCGAGCCGGATCAGCCCGAAGAGCAGGAGGATCTCGCTCGGCCGGTCGCGCCGCAGCGCCGCGATGTTCAGCGCGCCCGCGATCGTCGCGCCGCCGAGGAGCAGGAACGCGCCGGTCACGTGGAACACGAGCAGCCACTGGTACGTGTTCACGGGCGCAAGCCTACGGACGGAGGCGGCTACCTACAATCGCTGGGTGGACGAGACCGCGCGTCATCTGCGCCTGCTGACCGACACGATCGCGGCGGTCAACTCGTCGCTCGACCTCGAGGAGGTGCTCGCCCTGGTCGCCCGCGGCGTTGCGGACGCGCTCGGCGCCGATGCGTGCTTCGTCTACCTCTACGACGAGCAGGCCGACGAGCTCGTGCTGAGGGCGACGTTCGGCACCCGGGTCGAGGAGATGACCGGCCGCCCGCGGATGCGGCCGGGCGAGGGGATCACGGGCTCGGCTGCGGAGGCGCGCGCGCCGGTGATGATCCCGGCGCAGGCGCATCTCGACGAGCGCTTCAAGGCGTTCCCGAACCTGCCGGAGGACGAGTACGAGTCGATCCTCGCCGTGCCGATCCTCGCGCGGGAGACCTTGGAGGGCGCGTTGAACGTGCGCACGCGGGCGCCGCGCGAGTTCACGCCGGCCGAGATCGACCTGCTGGTCGCGATCGCGTCCCAGGTCGGGCAGACGATCGAGCACGCGAAGCTGTACGCGCAGGCGCAGCGCCGGGTCATCGAGCTCGCGGCGCTGGCGCGGATCTCGGAGGCGGTCTCGGAGTCGCTCTACCTCGAGGAGTCGCTCGAGGGGATCGTGGAGGCGACGGTGGACGCCTTGGGAGCCACGGGCGCCGCGATCGTGCTGGAGGACGGCGAGGTCGGCTGGCCGGAGGGCCGCGCCGGGCGGCACGCGGTGCGCGTGCCCTTGCGCTGGAAGGGGCGGCAGGTCGGCGAGCTCGTCTGCGACCGGGACGCGCCGTTCAGCCCGGACGACCGCGCGCTGCTCGGGTCGATCGCGAGCCACGCGGCAGTAGCGCTCGAGCACGGGCGGGCCGTGCTGCGCGGCGTGCTGGCCCAGGAGATCCACCACCGGGTCAAGAACAACCTGCAGACGGTCGCGTCACTGCTGCGGCTGCAGGCGCGGGCCGACGGCGTCGACGCGCGGAAGGCGCTGGACGACTCCGTCAACCGGATCCTCGCCATCGCGGCGGTGCACGAGGTGCTGACGGAGCGACGCGACGACGACGTCGAGCTGGACGAGCTGCTCGACCGTCTGCGCGCGATGCTGGTGCAGGGGCTGGGTGCGTCGAAGGAGGTCGACGCGTCGCTGGAACCGGTCGCGCTGGCGGGTAACCGGGCGACGGCGTTGGCGCTGGTCTTCTCGGAGCTCCTGCAGAACGCCCTGGAGCACGGCGGGGAGTCGGTGCGCGTGGAGCTCGCGCGCCGAGACGGCGAGGTGGTGCTCGCGATCACGGACGACGGTTCGGGTGTCGACGAGGAGCCGGTCTCGGGGACCGGGCTTTCGATCGTCCGGGCGCTCGTGCGCGACGAGCTCGGCGGGACGCTCTCGCTGGAGTCGAACGGCGGGCTGCGCGCGGAGGTCGTCTTCCCGGCCTGAGTCCGGCTGTGGAGTGGTTGTCACACTCCTGGCACGCCCGCGTCACAGACCCGTGCGCGGGCCGGCGGTAGGCTGACCGCCATGGCAGGGGGGCGGGTCGGGACCCGAGTTCTCGGGCGCGCGTGAACAACTAGAGCGGCGCGGCTAGGCGCCGCCGGCCCGCTCGAAGACCGCGATGCGCCAGATTCGCCCGGACGGCTCGTGCAGCAGGGTCCGCATCCCGGCGCGCTCCGCCGCGGCGACGACACGCGCAGGAGCGTGCACGAACGTCTCGATCCGCCCGGTCAGCCGCAGCCAGACGTTCGCGAGCCGCGCGCCGAGCCGCAGCCACCAGCGATCGTGGGGGAAGCTGAGTGCGAGCAGCTGCCGCGCGTGCCCGGCAACCGCGCCGACGAGCCGCTCCGGATCGGGATAACAGCACACGACCCGGTGCATGACGACGAGGTCGGCAGGCGCCACGTCTGCCTCCTGCTCGACGAAGTCGCCGTGCCGCCGCTCGATCCGCTCCTCGGCGCCTGCCTCATGGGCCAGCGCCGCGGCCTCCTCGTCGTACCCGTGCGAGATCTCCACGACCGTGGCGCGGTCGGCCCCGCGCCTCAGCAGCTCCAGGTCGACCGCGCCCACGCCGCCGCCGACCTCGAGCACCGTCGCTCCCTGCGGGCCTCGCGCGGCCAGCTCGTCCACCAGACGCTGCGCCGTGTCGTCGAGGCCGCGCTTCCGATAGCGGCGCGCGTCTCGCCGCGCCATTCGCGCTCCGAAGAGCCGCTCGTACCCTCGCGCGCAGCAGGCGCTCATCGATGCGAAGTCTACGATCCGCCCGATGAGGATCCTGGTCGCCGAGGACGAGACGATCATTCGCCTCGACCTGCGCGAGCTGCTCGAGCGCTCCGGCTTCGAGGTCTGCGCCGAGGCAAAGGACGGGCTCGAGGCGGTCGAGCTGGCGCGCGCCGAGCAGCCCGACCTCGCGGTACTCGACGTGAAAATGCCGCGGCTGGACGGGATCGAGGCGGCGCGGCGCATCCTCGACGAGCGCCCGATCCCGATCGTGATGCTGACGGCCTACGGGCAGGACGAGCTCGTCGCGCGCGCGATCGAGGCAGGCGTCTTCGGGTACCTCGTGAAGCCCTTCCGCGAGCAGGATCTTCGGCCCGCGATCAGAACGGCGCGAGCCCGGCACGAAGAGCTCGTCGCCCTGCGCGCGCAGGCCGATTCCCTCGCCGAGGCGCTGGCCTCGCGCAAATGGATCGAGCGCGCGAAGGGCTTGTTGATGGAGCGTGAAGGGCTCACCGAGCAGGAGGCGTTTGCTCGGCTGCGCAAGGCGAGTCAGGTCTCGGGAAGGCCCCTGAAGGTGGTCGCCGAAGCCGTCGTCGCCACCTTCGACAGTGCCGAGTGAGCGGCGGGCAAAATGCCCGCGGTGTCGATTCTCAGCTCACCCCGCTGGCGCCGGCGGCTGGTCAAGATCGCCGTTGTCGTCGTGCCGCTCATCCCGCTGATCTACCTCGGCGTGCACTTCTCCTCGCCCGGCAACCCGGGCCAGGCGACCGGGCGGGCGGTCAACGAGCCCGGCTACGCCCAGCCGAAGCGCGCGCCGTTCACGAAGGAGAACCAGCGCGCCGTCCGGAAGGTGCTGCGCGAGTTCGAGGCGACGGCGGTGGTCCGCCGCGACGTCGGCCGCTCGTGGGAGATCTCGGCGCCGAGCCTGAGGGAAGGGTTTACGCGCAAGCAGTGGACCCGCGGTGATCTGCCCGTCGTGCCGTACCCGGCCGCCGACAAGGGCCTCGGCAGCTGGAACTACGTCCAGTACTCGTACACGGACACCGTCGGGCTCGAGGTGTTCATGTTCCCGAAGCCCGGCTCGGGCTGGTCGGCGATGACCGCCGACGTGGAGCTGGTGAAGGGGAAAGACGGCCGCTGGCGCGTCGACTACTGGATGCCGAAGAAGTTCCACGGGCCTCCGGCGGTCGCGGCCAAGGCCAAGGCGAAGGCAAAGCCCGTCAAGCGGGCGGCGCCGGCGAAGCCTGCCGGGAAGCGCCATGTGACGAGCACCCGCAAGGCCGCGCCCGCGGCGGCGGAGCCGCCCAAGCCGAGCAACGTCTGGTGGCTCGTTCCGATCGCGCTGCTCTCGCTGATCGTGCTCGTCCCGCTCGGGTTCGGGGTCAACACCTGGTACCGGAACCGCAAGGCGGCGCAGGAGTACCTGCGCAGCCGAAGCGAGCCGTAGTAGGGCTAGGCCTGCGCCTCCTCGAACAGGTGCTCCCAGCGGGAGATCAGCCCCTGCAGCTCCTCCCGGGCCCGGCGGTGAGCGGCGAGCGTGTCGACGTCGGACCAGTCGTCTGCGAGCCGCCGCTCGAGCTCCGCGACGGTTTCCTCCTGGCGCGAGATCCGGCCCTCGAGCTGCTCGAGCTCGCTGGGGCGCTGCGGCCGCTCGCGGGGCGGCTTCGGCCTGGGCTTCTCCTTCCGCGTCGGAGCCGGAGTCGGAGGGGGAGCCGCGGACGGCTGCTCCAGCCGGCGCGCGTACTCGGCCCAGCCACCGTCGAAGCCCCGCAAGATGCCGTCCTCGATCGCGAGCAGCCGCTGCGCGACCGCGTCCAGCAGCGCCCGGTCGTGCGAGACGAGGAGGACCGTCCCCGGGAAGGCGTCGAGCGCGGCCTCGAGCGCCTCCCGGCTCTCGAGGTCGAGGTGGTTCGTCGGCTCGTCGAGGACGAGGAAGTTTGCACCCGAGGCGACGACGAGCGCGAGCGCCAGCCGCCGCCGCTCGCCGCCCGAGAGCGCC
>JBKPFI010000259.1:0-14205 GCA_046728775.1 Actinomycetota bacterium
GCCGAGGCGCAGCAGACGAGCGTCGTCGGCGCCTCCGCAGTCACCCCTGAGGGAGTCTCCGTCGCGCCGCCCGCGCGCTACGGGGGCGCCGTCGGAGTGGCGATGCAGTACCTCGGGACGCCGTACGTCTGGGGCGGCGCCTCTCCGAGCGGCTTCGACTGCTCCGGCTTCGTGATGTACGTTTTCTCCCAGGTCGGTGTCTCGCTCCCGCACAGCTCGTATGCCCAGTACGGGTACGGCTCGCCGGTCTCGCAGGGTGACCTGCAGCCAGGCGACCTCGTCTTCTTCGACGGCCTCGGCCACGTCGGCATCTACGTCGGCGGCGGCAGCTTCATCCACGCGCCCCATACCGGCGACGTGGTCAAGATCTCGAGCATGACCGGCTGGTACGCGTCGACGTTCGTCGGCGGCCGCAGGCTCTAGCGCACCAGCGGCGCTCCTCTCGGCTCGGCGCCTCCGAGAGCAAGTAACAGACTGTTACTTGGCTACGAGACGTAGAGCGCTTCGATTTCGTCCGCGAAGTGTTCGGCGCAAACGCGGCGCTTCAGCTTCAGCGTCGGAGTCACCTCGCCTTCGTCGGCGGTGAAGTCCCGCGGCAGGATGCGGAAGCGCTTGATCTGCTCGAACCGTGAGAGCTCCGCGTTGACGCGGTCGACGATCGACTGCACGCGCGCCTCGAGCTCCGCGGGGGACAGTCCCTCGGCCATGGCCGAATCGACGGTGATCAGCGCCGCGACGTAGGGCCTCCGGTCGCCGATCACCAGAGCCTGCGAGATCAGCGGCGCGGTCTTGAGCGCGTTCTCGAGGTTCTGCGGCGAGACGTTCTTGCCCCCGGCCGTGACGAGGATGTCCTTCTTGCGGTCGGTGATCGCGATGAAGCCATCCTCGTCGATCGAGCCGACGTCACCCGAGCGGAGCCAGCCGTCGTCCCCGAGCACCTCGCGGGTCGCGGCCTCGTCCTTGTAGTAGCCGGCGAAGACCGTCGGACTGCGGATCAGCAGCTCGCCGTCCTCGTCGGTCCGCACCTCGAAGCCCGGCAGAGCCGGGCCGACCGTGCCGAACCGGAAGCGCCCGGGACGGTTGACCGAGGCCGCGGTCGTGCACTCGGTCAGGCCCCAGCCCTCAATGATCAAGACGTCCAGCGCGTGGAAGAACTCGGCGATCTCCTTCGCCAACGGCGCGCCGCCGGAGACGCCGAGCCGTAGCCGGCCACCCAGGCGGTCCTTGATCTTCCGGTAGACGAGCCGGTCGGCGAGCCGGTGCTGCCAGGCGAGCGTCGCCGGCAGCGCCCGTCCCTGCTGGCGCACAGCGCTCGCACGCCGACCCACCTCGAGGGCCCACTGCAGCAGCCGCCGACGCGGCCCGTGCACTTGCTCGAACTGCGCCAGGACCGCCGTGTGCACCTTCTCGTAGAGCCGCGGCACGCTCGGCAGGAGCGTCGGGCGCACCGCGGGCAGTGCCTCGGCGACGCGCAGCGGATCGGGGCAGAACGCGGTCGTGTAGCCGATGTGCGCTCCCAGCAGGTGCATCAGCCGCCCGAAGTTGTGCGCCAGCGGCAGGTACAGCAGCATCGTGTCGTCCGAGATGGCGAACTCCTCGACATCGTTGACGCAGGAGGCCATCTCGTAGTAGTTGCGGTGGCGGATCATGCAGGCCTTGGGCGGCCCGGTCGTGCCCGACGTGTAGATGAAGGTGAAGAGGTCGTCCTCGCCGACGTCCGCCTCGGCCTCGGGGAGCGCCTGCGGGTGCGCGGCGGCGAACTCCCGGCCGCGGGCGCGCAGCCCGTCCAGCTCCGCGAACGAGATCACGTGCGCCAGGCCGAGGTCGGCGACCTTCGCACCCTGCTTCTCGTCCTCGACGAGCACGCCCACGGCGTCGGAGTGGTCGAGCACGTAGCAGCAGTCCTTGGGGGAGCTGTTCGCGTAGATCGCCGCTCCGACTGCGCCGATCAGCCCGAGCGCGTAGTCGAAGAGCGCCCACTCGAGGCTGGTCTGCGCGAGGATCCCGAAGGCGTCGCCCTTGCGCACGCCGAGCGCGAGCAGGCCGTTCGCCAGCTCGTCGACCGCGCGCCCGGCCTCCTCCCACGAGACCTCGCGCCAGCCCTCCGGGCCCTCGACGAGGTACGCGGGGCTCGTGCGGCCCGCGGAGACGCCGTCACGCCACAAGCGCCCGATCGTGTGCCGTCGATCCGGCCTCGCGACGGTCTCAGGCGAAGCGGTTGCCGTCGTCTCGCTCAGGCTCTCAGCTTAGAGGCTCGGCGGGTGCGAGATGCGACGCTCTCTCGGTCCGAGTAGGTGCACTAGACGGCCGCGCGGGCAGAGCCCGCACGGCCTCTCGCATCGGGAAACGAAGGAGGGAAGCGCGACGACGCGGCGAATCCGCCCGGTCCCACTAGACTTGGAGAGCGGCCCCATGAGAACTACCTGGAACGGATCCCTCAGTTTCGGCCTGGTCACGATCCCGGTCGGGCTCGCGCCTGCGACGACGCCGAAGGCGCGCGCCTCCGACGTCAGCTTCCGCACCCTGCACCGCGAGTGCAAGACGCCGATCAAGCAGAAGCGCTGGTGCCCGGTGCACGAGCGCGAGGTGCCGAGCGAGGAGCTCGTCAAGGGCTGGGAGGTGTCGAAGGGCCAGTTCGTGGTCGTCGAGGACGCCGACCTCGAGGCGATCGCGCAGCGCGACACCTCGCGGGCGATCGAGATCTCGCGCTTCGTCCCGCTCGACGAGGTCGACCCGATGTTCTTCGACCGCACGTACTTTCTCGCGCCCTCGAACGCCGAGGGCCAGCGCAAGCCGTACGTCCTGCTGTTGAACGCCATGAAGGAGACCGGAATGGCCGCGATCGGCCGCATGGTCATCCGCGGCAACGAGAACTTCGTCCTCGTGCGGCCGAAGGGGGACGCGCTCGTGCTGGAGACGCTCTTCCTCGCCGAGGACGTCCGCTCGCAGGCCGAGATCGACGAGGCGGTCGAGGGCATCGGGGTAAGCGAGCCGGAGCTGGATCTCGCGCGGCAGCTGATCGACAGCCTGGTGGGTGAGTGGGAGCCCGGCGAGCTGCACAGCGAGTACCGCGAGAACCTGCGCGAAATGCTGGAGGCGAAGCTGGCCGGCGAGGAGATCGCGATGCCGGAGCCGGTCGCCGAGGCGCCAGTCGTCGACCTGATGGAAGCGCTCAAGAAGAGCGTGGCCGCGTCGAAGTCCCGCTCGGGCGACGGAGCGAAGCCGAAGAGCTCGGGTACCAAGAAGCCTGCGGCGCGCAAGCGCGCAGCCGCGCGCTAGCTCGGCTCGCCGATCTCGTCCGCGACTTCGTCGAAGACGCGAGCGATCCGCGTGACCGTCGAGATCGCGCTCAGCCCCACGACGCCGGCTTGCTCACGCGTGAGTGGAAGGCGGTCGAGCACCTCGTCGAGCTCGTCGCTGTGGCCCGGGTCGAGCTCGGAGTGTGCGATCAGTGTCCGGAAGGCGCTGCGGTCGTACCCCGTGCGCGCGATCAGTCCGTCGATCATCGCCATCGACGGGGGATACCCCTCCAGGACGGCGATGTAGCCGAGCAGCGCAACCGGGTGGTAGTGGAAGATCCAGTAGTACTGCGCCCCGACGAGGGCAGCGACCGACGGGGCGGGTGGACGGGAAAGCACGGTCGCGCGATCGACTCCAACCACCTCGAGGTCGTTCAGCAGCCACTCGTCGTGATCGAGCTCCTCGGTGATGTGGTCTTCCAGGTACGACGTCACCCCTGCTGCGACGGCGTCGTTCTCGGCTAGGCCGAGAGCCCGTTCGCGGGCGGTCTCCATCAAGGGAACGCTCGCCCGGAGGATGCCGTGCGAGACGCGGAGGTACTCCGGGTAGACGTCGCGCGGCCGGTTGTGCGTGCAGATCCGCTCGCTGGCCTCTACCAGCGCCGGCAGAAAGAGCCCGACCTTGCGGCGCAGGGACTCGCTCGCCGCCGGTTGAACAGCGGGTGCCTGCGCCACTAGAGCTTCGCGAGCGTGGAGACCCCTACGCCCGTGGACACCTGCTCGTAGAGGCCCTGCTGTCCGCTCATGGTCTCCTGCAGGTCGGCGAGCACCCGCAGCTCCTCGTAGGTGAGGTCGCTGAAGAAGGCTCGCACCTTCGGTGGAAGAGCTTTCGCGCCCGACCCGAGCTCTGCGTCCATCGTTCCCTCCGGATCGTTCGCGAACGCCCGTCTCTTCGTCGGGTCCGAGATCACTTCCGCCAGGCGCGCAAGCGCCCTCTTTCGTGCCGCGGCGGAGCCTGAGCCTCGTGCTCTGGGCACTGATCGCCCCCTTTCTGTCGCAACGGCGCTCCTACGTACTCGGTTTCCGGGCCGCTGTCAAGGCCGGCTCGGCGCCGCTCGAGGTTGTCATGTTCCGAACGGGAGTCCGACAATGGCGCGAGCCTAGATGAGCTTGAACGAGCCGGAGGTCCGCAAGGTCGTGACCGTCCTCTTCTCGGACGTCACCGATTCGACGCGCCTGGGACAGGAGCTGGACCCGGAAGCGGTGCGGCGGCTTGTCACCCGTTACTTCGACGAGATGAAGGTGGTGCTCGAGCGGCACGGCGGGGTGGTGGAGAAGTTCATCGGCGACGCGGTGATGGCGGTCTTCGGGGTTCCGCAAGTCCATGAGGACGACGCCTTGCGCGCGGTGCGCGCAGCCCAGGAGATGCGCGACGAGCTTGGGCGGTTGAACGAGGACTTCCGGAAGTCCTGGGGGGTCACGCTCGTGGCGCGCACCGGCCTGAACACCGGGGAGGTAATCGCCGGGGATCCCGGCCGGGGCCAGTCCTTCGTCGTTGGCGACACCGTCAACACGGCGTCTCGGCTCGAGAACGCCGCGCAGCCCGGCGAAATCCTGATCGGCGAGTCGACGTACCGGCTCGTGGGGGAAGCAGTCTCGGCCGAGGACGTCGGCCCGCTGAACCTCAAAGGGAAGACGGAGCCCGTCCGCGCGTTCAGGGTGCTCGAGATCGACCCGTCCGCGCCCGGCTGGACGCGCCGTCTCGACTCGCCGCTCGTGGGGCGCGAGCAGCAGCTTGCGCTGTTAGAACGGACGCTGGAGCAGCGGGCCGGTGGAGGCGAAGCGGCGCTTGTGACGCTGATAGGCGCCGCCGGCGTGGGCAAGTCGCGGCTGAGCAACGAGTTTCTCTTGAGGGCCGGTGCGCAAGCGACCGTTCTCAGGGGGCGCTGCCTGCCATACGGCGAGGGCATCACCTTCTGGCCGATTGCAGCCGTGCTGAGAGAGGCGACCGGCACCGACGACCGAGATCCGCCCGACCAGGCGCAGCGCAGAATCCTCGAGCTCCTCGGGGACGACGAGGATGCGGCGCTCGTTGCCGAGCGGCTCGGGACACTCGTCGGCGGCGGCGACGCCAATCCCGGTATCCAGGAGACCTTCTGGGCCGTGAGGAAGCTCTTCGAGCACCTGGGCAAGGAGCGGCCGCTTGTCGTGGTCTTCGACGACATCCACTGGGGCGAGCCGACGTTTCTCGACCTGATCGAGTACCTGGCCGACCGGATCAGGACGGCGCCAGCCATGCTGTTGTGCCTCGCACGGCCCGAGCTCCTCGAGCTTCGCCCGGGCTGGACAGGCACCCAGCCGAATGCGACGATCGTCTCCCTCGACCCGCTGAGCGGCGAGGAGATCGAGGGTCTCATCCGGAACCTGACGGGCGGGGCCGAGCTCGAGGGCCAGGCGCGGACGAGGATCGCCGAGGTTGCCGAGGGCAATCCCCTGTTCGTCGAGGAGACGCTGCGGATGCTCGTCGACGACGGCGTTCTCCGGCACCGAAACGGCGGGTGGACCGTCGCCGGAGATCTCTCGGACCTCTCGATTCCACCGACGATCCACGCACTCTTGACGGCCCGGCTGGACCGGCTCGACCGGGAAGAACGCGCGGTGATCGAGCGGGCGGCGATCGTCGGCCGTGTGTTCTCGTGGGAGGCAATCGCCTGGCTGTCTCCGGCGGAGACCAGGGCGCACGTGATCCTCCGGCTGCAGGCTCTCTCGCGGAAGGAGCTCGTCCGACCCGATTACTCGGAGATTGGAGAGTCGTACCGCTTTGCGCACATCCTGATTCGAGATGCCGCCTACAGCGCGATCCCGAAGGCGGACCGAGCCGAGCTCCACGAGCGGTTTGCGGACTTCATCGAGCGGGAGGCACGGGAGCTCTCGGGCGAGTACGAGGAGATCGTCGGCTATCACCTCGATCAGGCGCGGCAGTTGCTGCTCGAGCTCGGCCCGGCAAGCGAGCGCACCGCGCAGCTCGGGGGGCGTGCCGCCGACGTACTGGCCTCGGCGGGGCGAAGGGCCTTTAGCCGCGGTGACATGTCTGCGGCCGTGAAGCTTCTAGCCCGGGCCGCGGCCCTGCTGCCTGAGCAGGACACGGAACGTGCCGAGCTCCTGCCCCAGCTGGCGTTCGCGCTCTTCGAGACCGGAGACTTCGCCAGGTTGCAGGACGTCGTCACCGAGACGCGGAAGGCCGCGGCCGCCTCCGGCAATGCGAGCGTCGAGGCGTACGCGGTGATCCTCGGTCTTTGGATCGAGATCTCGTGGGCCCCGGAGGGCTGGGCCGACGCAGCGCAGCGGGAGGCCTCGACCGCGATCTTCGCGTTCGAGGCGGCGCGTGACGACCGAGGGCTAGCCAAGGCCTGGGCCCTCCTCGGGCTCGTGTACCTCGTCCGGGCGCAGTTCGCGAGCGCGGAGCAAGCCTGGGAGAAGGCGGCGGAGCACGCGCAGAGGGCAGGCGACCGGCGCGACGAGCTGGAGAGCCTTTCCTGGGTTCCGCTCGTGGTCTGGGCGGGCCCAACCCAGGCCGTCCGCGGGCTCCAGCGGTGCGAGGAGCTCGCCGAGCGGGCACGGGGCGACAAGAAGGTCACGGCCAGCGCGTTGACCGCTCGGGCGGCGTTCGAGGCAGGCCACGGCCGCCTCGACGAGTCTCGGGCCCTGATCGGGCGCGCCAAGGCGCTCCTCGAGGAGGTCGCGCTGACGGTCTGGCTGGCCGGCCCGGTGGCGCAATTTGCAGGCTGGATCGAGCTCTTGGCGGGCGACTCGGCCGCCGCCGAGCGCGAGCTTCGCTGGGGCTACGACAAGCTGAAGGAGATCGGGGAACTGTCGTGGCTCTCGACGACCGCGGCGCTCCTGGCGGAAGCGGTGTACCTGGTGGGCCGCGCCGACGAAGCCGAGGAGCTCACCGCTGCAAGCGAGGAATCGGCCGGCGCCGAGGACAGGTACTCACACGCGCTCCTCCGCAGCGTCAGGGCGAGGATCCTTCTCGGACGCGGAGAGGCCGAGGCAGCCGAGTCGCTAGCCCGCGAGTCCGTCGCCCTCGCGGACGAGACCGACTTCTACGACCTTCGCTGGCACACGCGGATGGGCTACGCGGACGTGTTGCGATCGGCCGGCCGGGATGAAGAGGCCGAGGCAGTGCTCGGCGAGGCGGCGGAGATCGCCGAGCGGAAGGGGAACCTCGTCGGCGCGCGGCGGGCGCGCGAACTACTCAAGCAGTCGGGGCCTTCCCGGTAGCGGGGGCCCAGCGTGGGCGGCTCAGTGAGGCTGCGGGACGGCGCCGAGCGCCTCGAGCTGCGCCTGGAAGAGCGTCTTGTCGATCTTGCCCTGGTAGATCGGGATGCCCTCCTCGAGGCAGACCCGGATCACCTCGGTGCGGTCGATCCCCAGTTCTTTCGACAGCTCTTCCGGAGTCAAGTGGTTCGCCATCGTGCTCCTTCCGGTATTAAAAAACCCGCCTGCGCCTCAGCGCCGACGGGCTAGCCGACTGTTCCTCTTCGGTGTGCGGCAGGAATCAGGGGTCCTGCCTCCCCGAGCGATCCATCACGTCCAAGAATAATCGGCCTTCGTGATGGACGCAAAGGAGCTACCCGGGCTCGAGGAACGCTTTGCGGAGACGCGGGGCTGCCGCGTCCGGTACTTCGCCGGCGGCGAGGGCGAGCCGCTCGTGCTCGTGCACGGGCTGGGTGGGGCGGCCGCGAATTGGCTCGCCCTCGCACCGCTCCTGCTTCCCGGCCGGCGGCTGCTGGTGCCGGAGCTGCCCGGCCACTGCGGCTCGTCGCCTCTGCCGGCGGCGCGGTCCCTGAACGCGTTCGCCGACCGCGTCGCGGTCGTGCTGGAGCTGGAGGGCTTCGCTCCTGCTCCTGTCGTCGGCCATTCGCTGGGCGGCGCGATCGCGCTGCGACTCGCGATCCGCCGGCCCGATCTGGTCAGCGCGCTCGTGCTCGCCGGCGCGGCCGGGATCTCGTCCCGCCGCCGCAGCGCGCGCTATGCGCTCGCCCTGACGGGGATCCTGAAGCCGGCCCGGAGGATCGCCCCGCACCGTCGCCTCGTGGCGCGCTCAGGGATCCTGAAGCAGCTCGTCTTCGGCCGTTGGGGTGCCGCCGATCCGCCGGCGCTGCCGCCCGACGTCGTCGAGGCGTTCCTCGCCGGCCCGGCGAGCCACACCGACACCCTCAGCGCGGTCCAGGCTTTGGTTCGCGACGACCTGCGGCCCGATCTCGACCGCGTCCGCTGCCCGGCGCTCGTGCTCTGGGGCGCGCGCGACAACCAGCTCTCGGTCGAGGACGCCTTCGACTACGCGCGGCGGCTGCACGCCGAGCTGCGCGTGATCGCCGACTGCGGCCACCTCCTGATCGCGGAGCGGCCGGACGCGTGCGCCGATGCGATCAGCGGGTTTCTCGCGGGGGAACCAGCGGCTCCCCCGCGACTCGATCGGGGTGCCCAGATTTGAACTGGGGACCTCTCCGACCCGAACGGAGCGCGCTACCAGGCTGCGCCACACCCCGAGCGAGACAAGGTTAGCGCCTGAAGCGTCGGGCCACCGCGCGCGTAACCTCGCGCAGATGAAGCTGGATCCTCCAGACCCTCCGCTCTCGGACGGCACCGGCCTCGAGTTCGTTCGCCTGCAGCTGATGATGCTTCCCGATAACGACGGGTCGGCAAGGGTCGCGGCGAAGGCCGGCTTTGTCGAAGAGGGCCTTCTGCGCGCCTACGCGAAGCAGCGGGGAGCGATCAGGACGTCGTGATGTGGTCGCGCGTACAGCCGTAGCCGGGCGGCTACCAGGCCTCGGGAGAGAATCCGTTGCTAGCGCTTGAAGTAGCCGCGGAGCCATTGACGGAGCGTCGTCGACCGCTCACGCCTCGTTGTCGCCTCGCGCTTCGCTTCCTGCTTGACCCAGGCTCGGTGGCGCGAGGAGCGCGTCCCGTGCTTCGGCTTCCAGTAAACCGGGCTCATTGAGCCAGGTGGAGCCTGTGCACGACCATCGTGCACGCATTCTCGACGTAGTCGAGACCGCCTGCCTCGGCGATCTCGCGCGCCTCCTCCGATTCGATTCCGACCTGAAGCCAGAGCGCTCGGGCGCCGGCGGCGACAGCCTCGCGGGCATGGGACGCGACCGCCTCCGGCCGGCGGAAGACGTCCACGAGGTCGATCGGCTCCTCGACCTCCGCGAGCGTGGTCACACAGGGAACGCCGAGCACCTCGTCGCAGTCGGCCGGCCGCACCGGGATCACCCGGTAGCCGGCGTCGAGGAGGTAATGCATGACCTGGTTGCTGGGGCGCTCGGGCCTCGGTGAGGCGCCGACAATCGCGATCGTCCGCGCGTCCGCGAGGATCTGATGCGGCCGTCTCAATCGATCGTCCGGATCTGGCGCGAGCAGAGGCCGCTCGCGATGATGCAGATCGAGATGAAGGCGCCGAGGGCGATAATCGTCCCGGGCGCGGCGAGGCCCGAGACGGCGCCGACGAGCAGCAGGCCGAACGGCGTCAGGCCGAGGGAGCCGAACCAGTCGAGGCTCACGACGCGCGACAGCATGTGCTGCGGCACGAGCTGCATCAGCATTGTCTCCCAGACCGCTATACCGAAGCCGATGCAGATCCCACGCAGGAAGGCGGCAGTCACCGACAGCCCGTACCACGGCGAGAGCGCGAAGACAATCACCAGGACGCTGTTGAGCATCCAGATCACGTACGAGAGCAGCCCGCGCCTCCGGTGCGGGTTGAGCTGCCCGAACAGCACGGAGCCGACGATCATCCCTGCGCCGATCAGCGAGAAGAGGAGGCCGTACGCGGCCACGCCGAGGTGGAAGTGCTCGCGGACGAGCTTCGGCGTCAGCACCTGGATCGGCGCCCACTGGAACATCAGCACGAACGCGAACAGGCTGATCGTCAGCCACAGCCAGGGGATGCCGGCCACGTAGCGGATCCCGGCGCCGATCTCGCGCAGCGTGCCCTCGGCCGCGCCCCGCTCGGCTTCCCGCGGGCGTGTCGCGTAGACAAAGCCGAACGAGACGAGGTACGAGACCGCGTTGAACGCGAAGACCTCGGCCGCGCCTGCGAAGCCGTAGAGGAGCGAGGCCACGGACGGCCCGATCAGGTAGCTCCCCTGGCGAGCCATCCCGATCAGCGCGTTCGCCGAGCCGAGGCCCGGCTCCTCGACCACGAGCGGGATCAGGCCGCCGAGCGCGGGCGTGAAGAAGCCGGTCGCCAGCCCTTCGACGAATGCGATCGCGGCCAGGGAGCCGATCGTCAGGTGGCCGGTCGCGTCGACCGCCACCAACACGCCGATCACCACGAACCTGGCCGCATCGGAGACGAGCATCAGCGTGCGGCGGTCGTAGCGGTCGGCGAGCGCGCCGCCCACGAGCACCGTGCAGAGCAGGCCGATCCCCTGCAGCGTCAGCACGAAGCCGAGCGAGCGCGCCGAGCCCGTCAGCGTGAACGTCCGCCAGCCGAGCGCCACGATGAAGGCCGCGTCGCCGAGCAGCGAGATCGCCTGGCCGGTCCAGAGCAGCCGGAAGTCGCGGCTCCGAAACGCCCGGAGCACGCCCGCGCGCGAAGGAGCGGCTGCCGTTGCCTCCATGGCCGAAAGCTATCCTCCGGTCGTGAGCGACCTCCTCCGCGTCGCCTGCGTCCAGCTGACGAGCGGGCCCGACAAGGCGGCGAACCTCGAGAAGACGGAACGGCTCGTCGCGCGGGCCGCCGCGACGGGAGCCGACGTCGTCGCCCTGCCCGAGAAGTGGAACGCGATCGGCCCGCCCGAGGTGCTGCACGGGGCCGCCGAGCCGCTCGACGGCGGCGAGTCCGTAGCCGCCATGGCCGGGTGGGCACGGAGCCACGGGATCACGCTGATCGGCGGGTCGATCTCCGAGCGGCGCGAGGGACGCGACAAGCTCTCGAACACCTCGCTCGCGTTCGGCCCGGACGGCGAGCTGCTCGGCATCTACCGCAAGATCCACCTCTTCGACGTCGAGGTCGGGGGCCACGTCTACCGGGAGTCCGAGGCGGAGGAGCCCGGGGAAGAGCCCGTCGTGGTCCGAGGCGAGGGCTGGCCGATCGGACTCACGGTCTGCTACGACGTCCGCTTCCCCGAGCTCTACCGCATCCTCGCGCTCGAGGGTGCCGAGGTCGTCACCGTCCCCGCGCACTTCACCACCCCCACGGGCAAGGACCACTGGCACGTGCTGTTGCGGGCGCGGGCGATCGAGAACCAGTACTACGTGGTCGCGCCGGCGCAGGTGGGGGAGACGCTTCCGCGCAGGCCGGCGTACGGCCGCTCGCTGATCGTCGACCCGTGGGGGATCGTGCTCGCGCAGGCGCCGGACGAGGAGACCGTCATTCTCGCCGAGCTCGACCGCGCGCGGCTGCGCTGGGTGCGCGAGAAGCTTCCGTCGCTGAAGAACCGCCAGGCAGACGCGTACCGCTGGCCGGTGAGCACGTAGGCGGCGCTTGCGACGCCGACCAGAGAGGTCGTGCCGGCTTGCCGGTGCGGCCGTCTAACGACGGTGTCGATGAGTAATGAGTTGCCTCACACCGCGATAACGCGATTGGCCGACCGCTGGGGGCTGACCCTCGGCGAGCCGTTCGACGGCGGCGTGGCCTCGCTTCTCGTGGCGCCGGCGGTGACGGCCGACGGCGAGGATGCCGTGCTCAAGGTGCAGAAGCCGCACCGCGAGAGCGAGCACGAGGCGGCGGCCCTCGAGCTCTGGGACGGCGACGGCGCGGTGCGGCTCCTCGCGCACGACCCGGACGAGCACGCGCTGCTGCTCGAGCGCTGCGTGCCGGGGACGCCGCTCGCCGCCGCGGGCGCCGAGGGGGCTCTCGACGTCTTCGTCGGGCTGCTGCTGCGCCTCTGGAAGCCCGCGGGCGCGCCCTTCCGACCGCTCGCCGAGGAGGCGGCGTGGTGGGTCGAGTACCTCCCGTCGACCTGGGAGCAGGCGGGCCGGCAGTTCGAGCGGCGGCTGCTCGACGCGGCGCTTGACGCGCTGCGCGAGCTTCCGGCCACGCAGCGTGAGCCGGTCCTTCTCCACCAGGACCTGCACGGCGAGAACGTGCTCGCGGCGCAGCGGGAGCCGTGGCTCGCGATCGACCCGAAGCCGCTCGTCGGCGAGCGCGAGTTCGGCGTCGCGCCGATCGTCCGCTCGTTCGAGCTCGGCCACTCGCGTCGCGACGTGCTCTATCGCTTCGACCGGCTCACCGTCGAGCTGGCGCTCGACCGCGAGCGGGCGCGCGGCTGGGCGATCGGCCAGACGATCGCCTGGTCGGTCGGCAGTGAGTACCACGAGACGCACATCGAGACCGCCCGCTGGTTGCTAGAAGCATGCTGACGAGATGACGCTGCGAGCCGTTCTCTTCGACGTCGACTTCACGATCGCGCGCCCGGGCCCGGAGCTCGGTCCCGAGGGATACGAGCGGCTAGGGAAGCGCTTTGGGCTGGAGCTCGACCCGTCGCGCTACCGGGTCGCGCGCGAGCGGGCGGTCGAGGGCATCCGGCGGCACCCCGAGCTCGAGCACGACGAGGAGATCTGGGTCGCATTCACCGAGCGCATCATCCGCGGCATGGGCGGCGACGCCGAGTCGGCCTACGAGTGCGCCGTCGAGATGACGAAGGCGTGGGAGCACGCCGAGCACTTCGAGCTCTACGAGGACGCGCTGCCGGTGCTCGAGGAGCTGCGGGCGCAGGGCCTGAAGCTCGGCCTCGTCTCGAACACCGGGCGCAATCTCGACGAGTTCGTTGCGCACCACCGGCTCGACGTGGACGCCGCGCTCGGCTCGGGCGTCTTCGGGCGGACGAAGCCGCACCCGACGATCTTCCAGGCCGTGCTCGAGCGCCTCGCGGTCGAGCCGGGGGAGGCCGCGATGGTCGGCGACTCGCCCGAGGACGACGTCGAGGGTGCCCATGCCGCCGGCATCGAGGTCGCCTTCCTGCTCGACCGGGAGGACCGCTACCCGGAGCTCGACCACCGCCTCCCGGACCTGTTCGCGCTGCCCGCGGCGCTAGGTCTCCGTCGTTGACTCGGGATACGATTTAGATGTGCCTGGCTGGGTGATCTGGGCGATTGCGGCGGTATTGCTGGCTGTGGGCGAGATCTTCACCACCGGGCTCTTCTTCCTCGGGCCGGTCGCGCTCGCCGCGATCCTGGCCATGGTCGTCGCGCTGCTCGGAGCCGGAGCCGTTCTGCAGCTACTCGTGTTCATCGGCGCGTCGGTTGCCTCTCTTGCGCTGATCCGGCCGATTGCGAAGGCGCACCTGCGCATGCCGGCGGAGCTGCGAACGGGCACTGCGGCGCTCACCGGCGCCAAGGCCGTCGTGCTACAGCGAGTCGACTCCGACCACGGCCTCGTCCGCATCGGCGGTGAGGAGTGGTCCGCACGCGCGTACATGGATGGAGAGGTATACGAGCCGGGGGCCCGGGTCGAGGTGGTCAAGATCGAGGGCGCAACCGCGCTCGTCTATCAATGAGGCGTCGCTTGCGATGCCGATGTCAGGAGGCGCGGGCTTTGCCCGTGCCTCCGTCTGAAATGACCGGTCGACCGGCCGAAGGTCGCCGGGAAGGCTAAAGGAGGTCTCATGGAGGTCGCGCTCATCGTCCTGCTCGCCGTGGCGGCGGTCGTGATCCTGACGCTCTGGCGCACGGTTCGGATCGTGCCGCAGGCGCAGGCCGGTCTCGTCGAGCGGCTCGGCCGCTACCAGCGCACGCTCAGCGCCGGCGTCGCGCTCCTGATCCCGTTCGTCGACCGCCTGCGGCCGCTGATCGACCTGCGCGAGCAGGTCGTCTCCTTCAAGCCGCAGCCGGTGATCACCGAGGACAACCTCGTCGTCAACATCGACACGGTTCTCTATTTCCAGATCACCGACCCGAAGGCGGCGACCTACGAGGTCGCGAACTACATCCAGGCGATCGAGCAGCTGACCGT